>NZ_JBVIRA010000002.1:377695-599162 GCF_055576575.1 Streptomyces sp. NPDC033270 | reverse complement strand
CCCCCCCCCCCCCCCCCCCCCCCCCCCCCCCCCCCCCCCCCCCCCCCCCCCCCCCCCCCCCCCCCCCCCCCCCCCCCCCCCCCCCCCCCCCCACGCCCGTTTGCCCGCCCCAAGGGGTCGATCGGCACGCCGTCGAGGCGGACGCGCGTAGCTGGAGGTACGGAGTGAAGAAGATGTGCGGGGCCAATGGCGGCCGGGTGATGCGGCTGTCCGGTGCGCTCCCTGTGCCGTACGGTTTCTGCAGATGAGAGAAACACCCCGCTCGCAGGGGACTGCGGGCGACGCCCGGTCGGCGCTTCCCCGGCTCCGATCAGGCCGTGCCCTCGCGCACGACACCGGAACCCCTGGAATGGGGGGCTCTGGGAATCCTCACCGATCGGATGTCCGCTCGCCCCATACCCCCCGGGGCGCGCGGGACACCGGTCAGCGCGGCCGCCTCGGAACCACCCCCCTGTTCCGGGGCGGCCGATCCTCTCTCCCGGCTCGCCGGACCGCTCGGTCCGCGGCCCACACCACTTCTCGCCGCTGCTGGTCGCGCTCCTCAGCGCGGCTCTCTTCGCCGCGCTCACCTGGCAGGTGGCCGGCCACGGCCCGCTGCGCGCCCTCGACGAGCGTCTGGGCCGCGCCGTCGCCGCCGGTGCGATTCCCCCCTCCGCCGCCGAACTCTTCGCCGACCTCGGCAATGCGACCGTCGCGCTGCCCGTGCTGCTGACGGTGGTGGTGTGGGCCGCGTGGCGGGGGTGGCGAAGGACGAGCCGCGCCGCGCCGCACGAGGGCCCCGCCGCCCGCTGGTGGCTGCCGCCGCTCGCCGCCGCGCTCGCGTTGGCCGCGGTGCCGGCACTCGTCGCCCCGCTCAAGCTCTGGCTCGCCCGGCCGGGCCCGCCCGCGATGGCCGGCGCCGCGCACGACGGCTTCTACCCCTCGGGCCACGGCGCCACGGCGGCGGTCGCCTACGGCGTGGCCGCGCTGCTGCTGGCCCGGGGTCAGCGGTGGTGGGCGGGAAGCCGGGCCACCCGCGCCCGCACCCTGGCACTCGCCGCCGGGGCGGCCCTGCTGAATCTCGGCGTCGGCGTCGGGCTGGTGCGCCGCGGCTACCACTGGCCCCTGGACGTACTCGGCAGCTGGTGCCTGGCCGGCGTGCTGCTCGCGGCGTGGTGCGCGGTGTGCGGCCGGTGGGGCCGGGCGGCGGACGACGGACGGTGAAGGCGCGCAGCTCCGGCTGCGCGCCCCCGGCGAGCGTCAACGCACCGCGTCCGCCCGCCCCCTGCGTCAGCTGTCGAAGCCCAGCCCCAGCTTGTCCATGGCCTTCAGCCACAGGTTGCGGCGACCGCCGTGGGTGTCGGCGCGGGTCATCGACCACTGGGTGATGCCGATGCCCGCCCAACGCAGCGGCTCGGGCGGGAAGGGCAGCGGCTTGCTGCGGACCATCTCCAGCTCGGTGCGCTCGGTGCGCTCCCCGGCGAGCAGATCGAGCATCACCTCGGCGCCGAAGCGGGTGGCGCCCACACCGAGCCCGGTATATCCGGCCGCGTAGGCGACCCGGCCGGCGTGCGCGGTGCCGAAGAAGGCGGAGAAGCGGGCGCAGGTGTCGATGGCGCCGCCCCAGGCGTGGCTGAAGCGCAGGCCCTCCAGCTGGGGGAAGCAGCGGAAGAAGTGCCGGGCGAGCTTCTCGTAGGTGGCCGGGTGGTGGTCGTACTCGGCCCGTACGCCGCCGCCGTAGCGGTAGACGATGTCGTAGCCGCCCCACAGGATGCGGTGGTCGGCGGTGATGCGGAAGTAGTGGAAGTGGTTGTTGCTGTCGGAGAGGCCCTGGCGGTTCTTCCAGCCGATGGCGGCGAGCTGCTCGTCGGAGAGCGGCTCGGTCATCAGGGCGTGGTCGTAGACCGGGACGATGTACGGGCGGACCCGCTTGACCAGGGACGGGAAGGCGTTGGTGCCGAGCGCGACATGACGGGCGAAGACCCGGCCGTAGGGGGTACGGACGGCCATGCCCAGGCCTTCGGAGGCCAGGGTGGTGGCGCGGGTGCGCTCGTAGATGCGCACGCCCAGGCCGAGGCAGGCCTGCTTCAGGCCCCAGGCGAGGCGGGCGGGGTTGAGCATGGCGACGCCGTCGCGGTCCCACAGCCCGGCGCGGAAGGTCGGTGAGTCGACCTCGGCGCGCAGTTCGTCCTGGTCGAGGAAGGTGTGCCGGTCGAGCCCGAGGTCGGCGGCGTCCTTGGCGGCCTCCTTGAGTTCGGCGATCTGATGGGGCTCGGTGGCGATGTCGATCTCGCCGGTGCGCTCGAAGGCGCAGTCGATGCCGTAGCGGGCGACCGCGTCCTCGATGGCGTCGAGGTTGTGGATGCCGAGCGCTTCGAGCGTGGCGAGCTCGCCGGGCCAGCGGGCCAGTCCGTTGCCGAGGCCGTGGGTGAGGGAGGCGGCGCAGAAGCCTCCGTTGCGCCCGGAGGCGGCCCAGCCGATCTCGGCGCCCTCGATGAGCACGACATCGCGCTGCGGGTCGCGCTCCTTGGCGATCAGCGCGGTCCACAGTCCCGAGTAGCCGCCGCCGACCACCAGCAGGTCGCAGGTCTCGTCGCCGACGAGGGCACCGAGCGCGTCGGGGCGGGCGGGATCGTCCAGCCAGAAGGGGGTGGGGGCGGCGTCCGCGAGTGCGTGGACGGCAGACGGTCCGGACGGATGCGGCATGGCAGCTCGTGCCATGGTTCTCAGCTCCTCTTGCGCCTGTTGCGGCGGTTCCCGGCCAGTTGGCCGACGACTACGCACAGCACGGCGACCAGGAACATCGCCGTACCGATGACATTGATCTGAACGGGCGTGCCCCGCTGCGCCGATCCCCAGACGAACATGGGGAAGGTCACGGTGGAGCCGGCATTGAAGTTGGTGATGATGAAGTCGTCGAAGGACAGGGCGAAGGACAGCAGGGCGCCGGAGGCGATGCCGGGCGCGGCGATCGGCAGCGTCACCCGCAGGAAGGTCTGCACCGGGGAGGCGTAGAGGTCCTGGGCGGCCTGCTCCAGCCGCGGGTCCATGCTCATCACGCGTGCCTTGACGGCGGTGACGACGAAGCTCAGGCAGAACATGATGTGCGCGATGAGGATCGTCCAGAAGCCGAACGGGATGCCCATGTTGAGGAAGAGGGTCGCCAGCGAGGCGGCCATGACGACCTCGGGCATGGCCATCGGCAGGAAGATCAGGGTGTTGACGGATGAGCGCGCGCGGAAGCGGTAGCGGGCCAGCGCGAAGGCGATCATGGTGCCCAGGGCGGTCGCGCCGAGGGTGGCCCACAGGGCGATCTGCAGGCTCAGCCCCAGCGAGCCGCACAGGTCGGCGACCCCGCACGGATCGGCCCAGGCGTCCGTGGAGAACCGCTGCCACTGGTAGTTGAAGCGGCCGTTGGGCTTGTTGAAGGAGAAGACCAGCACGACGACGTTGGGCAGGATCAGATAGCCCAGCGTGCACAGGCCCGCTATCACCACGATGTTGCGGCGCAGCCAGCGCAGGGCCCTGCCGGGCGGGCGGGCGGCCGTGGCCGCGGTCGGTTGGGTTGCCGTCGTTTCGGTGGCCGCCATCAGACCAGATCCTCCGTCCCGGACTTGCGGATGTAGATCGTGACCATGGCGAGGATGGCCGCCATGAGGATGAAGGAGAGGGCGGCGGCGGTCGGGTAGTCCAGGACCCGCAGGAACTGCGACTGGATGACGTTGCCGATCATCTTCTGGTCGGTGGAGCCCAGCAGTTCGGCGTTGATGTAGTCACCGGCCGCCGGGATGAAGGTGAGCAGGGTGCCGGCGACGACACCGGGCATGGACAGCGGGAAGGTGACCCGGCGGAAGGTGGTGGCCGGCCGGGCGTAGAGGTCGCCGGCGGCCTCGTGCAGGCGCGGGTCGATGCGCTCCAACGAGGTGTACAGCGGCAGGATCATGAACGGCAGGAAGTTGTAGGTCAGTCCGCAGACCACCGCGAGCGGGGTGGCCAGCACCCGGTGGCCTTCGGTGACGCCCAGCCAGCTCGTCACGTCCAGCACATGCAGGGAGTCAAGGACGCCGACGACCGGTCCGGCGTCGGCCAGGATCGTCTTCCAGGCCAGCGTGCGGATCAGGAAGCTGGTGAAGAACGGGGCGATGACCAGGATCATCACCAGGTTGCGCCAGCGGCCCGCCTTGAAGGCGATCAGGTAGGCCAGGGGGTAGCCCAGGAGCAGGCAGAGCGCGGTGGCGACCGCGGCGTAGCCCACGGAGCGGACGAACTGCGGCCAGTACTCGCCGAGCGCGTCCCAGTACGTGGCGAAGTGCCAGGTGACCTTGAAGCCCTCTTCGAGGGAGCCGGTCTGGATCGACGTCGACGCCTGGTAGACGAGCGGGGCGGCGAAGAAGACGAGCAGCCACAGGATGCCGGGCAGCAGCAGCCAGTAGGGCACCAGCCGCTTGCGGGCGGACGGCCGGTGCGCCTTGGGGGGCGCGGCCCCGGTCTGCCGGTCCGGTGGCACGGGGGTCTCGGTGAGGGTCACGCGGCCTCCTCGTCGAGGTCCGCGCCGGCCTGGATGTCCTGGGCGGCGTCCAGTCCGAAGGTGTGCGCCGGGTTCCAGTGCACGACGACCTGCGCGCCGGGCACGAGGCGGCCGTCGCGTTCGATGTTCTGCTCGTAGACGGCGAGTTCGCCCAGGCCCGGCACCTCGACGACGTACTGCGTGCACACGCCGATGAAGCTGGCGTCCTTGATGCGGCCGGGCAGCCGGTTGTGGCCTTCGGGGCAGGCCCCGGCGTCGTCGGTGTGCTTCAGCGCGACCTTCTCCGGCCGTACGCCGGCCAGCACCTTGCCGCCCGTGGGGGCGGCGGCGCTACATCGGGCGGCGGGCAGCCGGAGTTTGGCGCCGGCGGCCGTCAGGAGCAGTTCCTCGCCGCCGGTCTCGACGACCTCGGCCTCGATGAGGTTGGAGGTGCCCAGGAAGTTGGCGACGAAGGTGGTGGCGGGGTTCTCGTAGAGGTCGGCGGGGGCGCCGAGCTGTTCGACCCGGCCGCCGTTCATCACGGCCACGGTGTCGGCCATCGTCATGGCCTCCTCCTGGTCGTGGGTGACGTGCACGAAGGTGATCCCGACCTCGGTCTGGATGCGCTTGAGCTCCAGCTGCATCTGGCGGCGCAGCTTGAGGTCGAGGGCGCCGAGCGGCTCGTCGAGCAGCAGCACCTGGGGGTGGTTGATCAGCGCCCGCGCGACCGCGACGCGCTGCTGCTGGCCGCCGGAGAGCTGCTGCGGCTTGCGGCGCGCCATCGGGCCGAGCTGGACGAGGTCGAGCATCTCCTCGACCTGCTTCTTGACGGACTTGATGCCGCGGCGGCGCAGCCCGAAGGCGACGTTCTCGTAGATGTCCAGGTGCGGGAAGAGCGCGTAGTTCTGGAAGACGGTGTTGACCTGGCGCTTGTAGGGCGGCAGGGCCGTGACGTCCTGGCCCGACAGCTCGACGGTCCCGGTGGTGGGCTCCTCCAGTCCGGCGATCATCCGCAGGGTGGTGGTCTTGCCGCAGCCCGAGGCGCCCAGCAGCGCGAAGAAGGAGCCCGCGGGGACGGTCAGGTCGAGCGGATGGACGGCGGTGAAGGAGCCGTAGGTCTTGCTTATCCCGTGGAGGCGGACGTCGCCGCCGCTGCTCTGGGGGGTCGCGGTGTGGGTCATGTCGGTCGTCCCGTGGGTCGGAGGGCGAAACGGCTCGGGCGGGCCTGGTGGGATCGTGGGGGCCGGGCCCAGGGGCGGCTCAGGCGCCGGTGAGGTCGGAGAACTTCTGGGCGAACGCCTTGCTCTCCTTGGCGTTCAGCGCGCGGAAGGAGTGGGAGCGGGCGGCCATCTCCTTGTCCGGCAGGATCAGCGGGTTGTCCGCCGCCGCCTTGTCGATCTTGGCGAGCTCGTCGCGCACGCCGTCGACGGGGCAGACGTAGTTGATGTACGCCGCGAGCCGGGCCGCCACCTTCGGCTCGTAGAAGTAGTCGATGAGCCGTTCGGCGTTCTGCTTGTGGCGGGCCTTGTTCGGCACCATGAGGTTGTCGGTGGACGTCATGTAGCCGGACTTGGGGATGACGTACTCGATGTCCGGGTTGTCGCTCTGGAGCTGGACGATGTCGCCGGCCCAGGCGACACAGGCGGCGAGGTCGCCCTTGTCCAGGTCGGTGGTGTAGTCGTTGCCGGTGAAGCGGCGGATCTGCTTGGCATCGACGCCCTTTTGGAGCCGGGCTATCGCCGCGTCGAAGTCGTCCGCAGTGACGTCCTCGGGGCGCTTGCCCATGTCCAGCAGGGTCAGCCCGACGCTGTCGCGCATCTCGGAGAGGAAGCCGACCCGGCCCTTGAGCCGCGGGTCCTCCAGCAGCTGGCTCACCGAGTCGACCTTCCTGCCGCCGGTGGCCTTCTTGTTGTACGCGATGATCGCGGGGATGCCCTGCCAGACGTAGGAGTGCGCGCGGCCCGGGTCCCAGGCCGGGTCGCGGAACTCCGCCGCCAGGTTGGCGTAGGCGTGCGGCAGGTTGGCCGTGTCCAGCTTCTGGATCCAGCCGAGGGAGATCATCCGTGCGCACATCCAGTCGGTGAGCACGACCAGATCGCGGCCGGTGTCCTGGCCTGCCGCCAGCTGCGCCTGGACCTTTCCGAAGAACTCGTCGTTGTCGTTGATGTCCTCGGTGTACTTGACGGCGATGCCGGTGCGCCGGGTGAACGCATCCAGCGTCGGGTGGCGCTTGCCGTCGTCGCTGACGTCCATGTACTCGGTCCAGTTGGAGAAGTTCAGGCGCTTCTCCGCCCGGGAGTGGTCCGCGCTGTGGGCGGCGTCCGTACGGCCCGCGGGCGGGATGCCGCAGGCGCCGAGCGCACCCAGGCCGCCGGCCGCGACGGCCATGGCGCTGCTCGCCCGCAGCAGCGTGCGGCGGGTCATCGCCAGCCGGCCGTTGGCCGCGCTGCGGCGGACGGCGGCGATCTCGGCCGGGGACAGGGGTTCGGGCTGCTCGTGGTGCTCCATGCGCGGTGCCCTTTCGGGGGTGAGCCCGGCGCTCGGCCGGTGGTGACGGTGCGCGCGGCGCTGGCCGCAGGGGTGGGGCCCAGGTGGGGGCGGGGCCTGTGGGGGCTCGGTGGGGCCGGGGTCCCTCAGGGACGGTCCCCGAAGATCGTCCGGTGCCAGTCCTTCCTGGCGACCGCGGTGTTGTCGTACATCACGTGCTTGACCTGCGTGTACTCCTCGAAGGAGTAGGCCGACATGTCCTTGCCGAAGCCGGACGCCTTGGCGCCGCCGTGCGGCATCTCGCTGATGATCGGGATGTGGTCGTTGACCCAGACGCAGCCCGCGTTGATCTCGCGGGTGGCGCGGCCGGTGCGGTAGACGTCCCGGCTCCAGGCGGAGGCGGCCAGCCCGTAGGGGGTGTCGTTGGCCAGCGCGATGCCCTCGTCGTCGCTGTCGAAGGGCAGCACGACCAGCACCGGGCCGAAGATCTCGGCCTGCACGATCTCGCTGTCCTGCGCGGCCCCGGCGATCAGTGTGGGCCGGTAGTAGGCGCCCTTGGCCAGCCTGCTGTCGTCGCCGAACGCGGGTACCTCGCCGCCGGTGACGACGGTGGCGTAGCCGCGCGCCCGGTCGACGAAACCGGCCACCCGGTCGCGCTGGGCGTGCGAGATCAGCGGGCCCAGGTCGGTGGACGGGTCGAAGGGGTCGCCGAGCCGTACGGTGGCCATCAGGTCGGCGACGCCTTGGACGAACGCGTCGTAGAGCGGGCGCTGGACGTAGGCGCGGGTGGCGGCGGTGCAGTCCTGGCCGGTGTTGATCAGCGCGCCGGCGACCGCGCCGTGGACGGCGGCCTCCAGGTCGGCGTCGTCGAACACGACGAAGGGGGCCTTGCCGCCGAGCTCCAGATGCAGGCGCTTGACGGTGCCGGTGGCGATCTCCGCGACCCGCTTGCCGACGGCGGTGGAGCCGGTGAAGGAGGTCATCGCGACGGAGCGGTGGCCCACCAGGCGCTCGCCGGCGTCCCGGCCCGCCCCGGAGACGATGTTGAGCACGCCGTCCGGCAGCCCCGCGCGCTGCGCGGCCTGCGCGAACAGCAGCGAGGTCAGCGGGGTGATCTCGGCGGGCTTGAGGACGATGGTGTTGCCCGCGGCGATAGCCGGCAGCACCTTCCAGGCGGCCATCTGCAGCGGGTAGTTCCACGGCGCGATGGAGCCGACGACACCGATGGGCTCGCGGCGGATGACGGAGGTGTGGTCGGCGCTGTATTCGCCGGCCGCCTTGCCCTCCAGGTGGCGGGCGGCGCCGGCGAAGAACGCCGCGTTGTCGATCGAGCCCGGCACATCGAACTCGTTGCTGAGCTTGATCGGCTTTCCGCAGTTCAGCGATTCGGCGAAGGCGAGGTCGGCGGCGTCCTCGGCGAGCGCCGCGGCGAAGCGGTGCAGGGTGTCGGAGCGCTCACCGGGGGTGGCCCCGCCCCACTCGGCGAAGGCCCGCTCCGCGGCCGCCACGGCGGCGTCCACATCCGCGGTACCTGCGAGTTCGTAGGAGTACACCGTCTCGCCGGTCGCCGGGTCCACGACGTCCTGGATACGGCCGGAGCTGCCGGCGCGGAGGCTGCCCGCGATGAATTGCGCGCCCTCGGCGAACCGCTCGGTGACGTCGAATCGGTGGTCCATGGTGCTCTCCTCCGCCGGGCGCCGGGGCCGCTCAGCGGCACTGCCTGGCGTAGCTGCTTCCGGAATTGATGGCCGATCTTGACAGAGGAAAGCACCCTCAACAAGTGATTCCGTTGTTGCCTTTTGGTTACGCGACGGATTCTGCGATTTTCGCCGTACCCGCCCCGACACGTTGTCAGTGCCCGCTGACAGAATCCCGGCATGATGCACGACAACACGGGGGCCGGCGAGGGGATCATGGCCGGGCGAGCCGCGGACGGGCCGCGCTCGGTCGAGGAGCTGCGCCGGGAGACCGCCGCCGGGAAGCGCAGGAAATACGTCCATTTCTGGGGCCACAGCCCGCGGCGCGACGGCAGCCTCGGGGCGAGCTGCTTCAGCCAGTGGTGGCCCTCCCCCTTCACGGTCGACGGTGTCCGCTATGCCACCGCCGAACACTGGATGATGGCCGGAAAGGCCCGGCTGTTCGGCGACGCGGACGCGGAGCGCGGCGCGACAGCGGCGGGCCACCCCAAGCAGGCCAAGTCCTACGGGCGCAAGGTCCGCGGCTTCGACGAGGAGACCTGGCAGCGGCACCGCTACGACCTGGTCGTCGAGGGCAGCCTGCACAAGTTCGGGCAGGACGCCGACCTGCGGGAGTTCCTGCTGGGCACGAACTCCCGGGTGCTGGTCGAGGCCAGCCCGCTGGACCGGATATGGGGCATCGGCCTGGCCGCCGACGACGAGCGGGCCATGGACCCGGCGCGCTGGCGGGGGCTGAATCTGCTGGGCTTCGCGCTGATGGAGGCCCGCCAGCGGCTGCGGGAGGCGGACGGCCGGCAGCGGTAGGACGCTCGGCCGACGGGGGCGCGGGGGCCGGCGACCCCCGGCATGTGGGCAGAGGGCCGCACGCCGGCCGATTCCCGCCCCACGGCCCCCGGCCGACCTGGACGCGCATAGCATGACAGGCCGTTCCGCACACCCCTGAACACCCACCGACCAGGAGGAACCGTTGTCCGATCTCGATGCCTTCATCGCGGGCCTGCCCAAGGCGGAGCTGCACGTCCACCACGTCGGATCGGCCTCACCGCGCATCGTCTCCACCCTGGCCGCCCGGCACCCCGACTCCGCCGTCCCCACCGACCCCGAGGCGCTGGCCGACTACTTCACCTTCCGCGACTTCGCGCACTTCGTCGAGGTCTACCTCTCCGTCGTGGACCTGATCCGCGACGCCGAGGACGTCCGCCTGCTGACGTACGAGGTCGCCCGGGACATGGCGCGGCAGCAGATCCGCTACGCCGAGCTGACCGTCACGCCCTTCAGCTCCACCCGCCGCGGCATCCCCGACGCCGCGTTCGTCGAGGCCATCGAGGACGCCCGCAAGGCAGCGGAGTCCGAGCTGGGCGTGGTGCTGCGCTGGTGCTTCGACATCCCCGGCGAGGCGGGCCTGGAGGCCGCCGAGGAGACCGCCCGCATCGCCTGCGACCTGCGGCCCGAGGGTCTGGTGTCCTTCGGGCTCGGCGGCCCCGAGATCGGCGTTCCCCGCCCGCAGTTCAAGCCGTACTTCGACCGCGCGATCGCCGCCGGGCTGCACTCCGTACCGCACGCCGGTGAGACCACGGGCCCCGGCACGATCTGGGACGCGCTGCGCGACCTGCGCGCCGAGCGCATCGGCCACGGCACCAGCGCCACCCAGGACCCCGAGCTGCTGGCCCACCTCGCCGAGCACCGCATCCCGCTGGAGGTCTGCCCCACCTCCAACATCGCCACCCGCGCGGTGCGCACCCTGGAGGAGCACCCCCTCAAGGAGATGGTCGACGCCGGCGTCCTGGTCACGATCAACAGCGACGACCCCCCGATGTTCGGCACCGACCTCAACACCGAATACGGCGTCGCCGCCCGCCTCCTGGGGCTGGACACCACCGGCCTGGCCGCCCTGGCCAAGAACGCCGTCGAGGCCTCCTTCATGGACGCCCCCGCCAAGGCCCGACTGTCGTCCGAGATCGACGCGTACACGACCTCCTGGCACTGAACCTCCTGGCACCGACCATCACGCAACACCAGGGAACTGATCACTCTCCGTAATCGTTGCCGGAATACAAGGGAAGGAGGCGCCCCGGCAGCGGCCACCGCACGACGTAGACCACTGCACGGCACGACAGCGGCCACCACACGGCGCAGGCCACCAGACGGCAGAGGGCACCGCAGCGCAGGCCGAGGGCACAGCACGGCAGTTGGCCAGGGCGGCCAGACCGGTACCGCCCGGCCGGCACGCTCACAGCCCCACGATCCCGTTCCACTCCTTGGCGAACTCCGTCCGCTCCTTGGAGGTGATGTCACGGGCGATGGCCAGTCGCTTGCGCATCGCGTCGTCGGGGAAGATCAGCGAGTCCTCGGCCAGCTCGGCGCGGTCCTTGTCCTTGGAGGAGGCCAGCACGTCGCGCGCGGCCGGGACGGGGCAGACGTAGTTGACCCAGGCGGCGAGGTCGGCGGCGACCTCCGGCCGGTAGTAGTGGTCGATCAGCCGCTCGGCGTTGCGCTTGTGGTCCGCGAGGTTGGGGATCATCAGGCTCTCCGCCCAGAGCTCGGCCCCCTCCTCCGGCACCACGAACTCGATGTCGGGGTTGTCCGCCTGAAGCTGGATCACATCGCCGGAGTAGGCCTGTGCGGCGAGCACGTCCCCGGAGTCCAGGTCCTTGATGTAGTCATTGCCGGTGAAGCGCCTGATGTGGCCCTTGCGGACGAGGCCGCGGAGCTGGTCGGCCATGCGGTGGAAGTCGTCGCCGGTCCAGCGGGTGATGTCGACGCCGTTGCCCTGCATCAGCAGGGCGAACGCCTCGTCGAGTCCGGAGAGCAGGGTGACGCGGCCGCGCAGGTCGCCCTTCCACAGGTCGGCGGTGTGCCGGATCTCGCGGCCGAGCTTCCTGCGGTTGTAGGCGATGCCGGTGATCCCGGACTGCCAGGGCACGGAGTGCGTACGGCCCGGGTCGAAGTGCGGGGTGCGCAGCAGCGGATCGAGGTATCGGGCGACGTTCGGCTGGGCGGTGCGGTCCATCTCCTGGACCCAGCCCAGGCGGACGAAGCGGGCGCACATCCAGTCGCTGATGACGATCAGGTCGCGGCCGGTGCGCTGGTGGTTCATCAGCGCCGGGCTGATCTTGCCGAAGAACTCGTCGTTGTCGTTGATCTCCTCGCTGTACGCGACGGAGATCCCGGTGCGCCGCTCGAACGCGTCGAGGGTGGGCCGGCGCTGTTCGTCGTGGTCGTCGACGTCGATGTACAGCGGCCAGTTGGCGAAGACGATCCGGCGGTCGCCCGGCGAGCGGTCCGGGCCCGCGCGGTCGGCCGCCTCGACGTAGGCGGGCGGCACCCCGCATCCGGTCATGGCGGCCAGCGCCCCCGTCACACCCATTGCGCCCATGCCCCGGAGCAGCCCCCGCCGCGAAAGATCAGCCATGGCGAGCACTCTCACGTGCCGCGGGCGGAGGCGGCAAGAGACAGAGCGTCAACTGCCGGGCCTCCGCCCGCGACGGTGTGTCGAGCGTTCCGTGTCGCTCGACGGTGGGGATCCCCCGGGTCGGCCGGTCGGCCACGCGGGCCGGCCGGTCAACCGGTCGGTGCTGCGGCTCAGCCGTCCAGCGAGGTCATCACGTGCTTGATGCGGGTGTAGTCGTCGAAGCCGTAGGCCGAGAGGTCCTTGCCGTAGCCGGACTTCTTGAATCCGCCGTGCGGCATCTCGGCGACCAGCGGGATGTGGGTGTTGATCCACACGCAGCCGAAGTCGAGGCTCTTGGACATCCGCATGGCGCGGGCGTGGTCCTTGGTCCACACCGAGGACGCGAGCGCGTACTCGACGCCGTTGGCCCACTCCACCGCCTGCTTCTCGTCGCTGAAGGACTGGACGGTGATGACCGGGCCGAACACCTCGTGCTGGACGATCTCGTCGTCCTGCTTGAGGCCCGAGACGACGGTCGGGGCGAAGAAGTAGCCCTTCTCGCCGACCTGCTCGCCGCCCGCCTCGATCTTGGCGTGCGCGGGCAGCCGCTCGATGAAGCCCTTGACCTGCTTGAGCTGGTTGGCGTTGTTCAGCGGGCCGTACAGCACGTCCTCGTCGTCGACCGCGCCGGTCTTGGTCTCCGACGCGGCCTTGGCCAGCGCCGCGACGAACTCGTCGTGGATGGACTCCTGGACGAGCACGCGGGTCGCGGCCGTACAGTCCTGGCCGGCGTTGAAGTAGCCGGCCACCGAGATGTCCTCGACGGCCTTGGCGATGTCGGTGTCCTCGAAGACGACGACCGGCGCCTTGCCGCCCAGCTCCAGGTGGACCCGCTTGAGGTCCTTGGAGGCGGACTCGGCGACCTGCATACCGGCGCGCACGGAGCCGGTGATGGAGGCCATCGCCGGGACGGCGTGCTCGACCATCAGGCGGCCGGTCTCGCGGTCACCGCAGATGACGTTAAACACGCCCCGCGGGTGGCCCAGCTCGTCCAGCACGCTGCCGATGATGTCGGCGATCAGGACCGTCGAGGCGGGGGTGGTGTCGGACGGCTTGATGACGACGGTGTTGCCCGCGGCAAGCGCCGGGGCGAACTTCCAGACGGCCATCATCATCGGGTAGTTCCACGGCGCGACCTGGGCGCAGACGCCGACCGGCTCGCGGCGGATGATGGAGGTGAAGCCGTCCATGTACTCGCCGGCCGAGCGGCCCTCCAGCATCCGGGCGGCACCCGCGAAGAAGCGGATCTGGTCCACCATCGGGGGGATCTCCTCGGAGCGTACGAGGGCGATCGGCTTGCCGCAGTTCTCGGACTCGGCAGCGATCAGCTCCTCCGCCCGCTCCTCGAAGCGGTCGGCGACCTTGAGCAGGACCTTCTGGCGCTCGGCCGGGATCAGGTCGCGCCAGGCGGGGAAGGCGGCCTCGGCGGCGGCCATGGCCGCGTCCACGTCGGCGGCGGCCGAGAGCGGGGCGGTGGCGTACGCCTCACCCGTGGCGGGATTGACCACCTCCGTGGTCCGCCCGTCGGCGGCGTCCCGGAACTCCCCGTCGATGTAGTTGCGCAGACGACGCAGTGCGGTGGTCACTGTGCGCCCCCTTCAGTTCAGATGTCCGGTGGTTTGGGTCCACCCTAGCCATGAAACCCACGCTTTCAACACACCCGCCACCCCGGAACAACGGAATCAGTGAAATTTCGATCGCGACACGACTAATTTCATCGCTTTGGGGTTGCAAGACCGACGAGGCTCGTGCACAGTGAAGGACGTGGCCACTCGTGACAGAAACGGCACCCCGTCGATCGACTCCGTCTCCCTGGCGATCATCGAGCAGCTCCAGGAGGACGGGCGCCGTCCGTATGCCGCAATCGGCAAGGCCGTCGGCCTGTCCGAGGCGGCTGTGCGCCAGCGCGTACAGAAACTGCTCGACCAAGGCGTGATGCAGATCGTCGCGGTCACCGACCCCCTCACGGTCGGTTTCCGTCGGCAGGCAATGGTCGGCATCAACGTCGAGGGTGACCTCGACCCCGTGGCCGACGCCCTGACGACCATGGAAGAAGTCGAGTACGTCGTCATGACGGCAGGCTCCTTCGATCTCATCATCGAGATCGTCTGCGAGGACGACGACCACCTGCTGGAAATGATCAACAAGCGGATCCGCACGCTTCCCGGCGTCCGATCCACCGAGAGCTTCGTTTACCTCAAGCTCCGGAAGCAGACCTACACCTGGGGAACGAGATAGCAATGAGCGGCGACCTCTCCAAGACGGCCTACGACCACCTGTGGATGCACTTCACCCGCATGTCGTCGTACGAGAATGCCCCCGTGCCCACCATCGTCCGCGGTGAGGGCACCAACATCTACGACGACAAGGGCAAGCGCTACATCGACGGCCTCGCCGGCCTCTTTGTGGTCAACGCCGGCCACGGCCGGGTCGAGCTCGCCGAGACCGCCTACAAGCAGGCGCAGGAGCTGGCCTTCTTCCCCGTGTGGTCCTACGCCCACCCCAAGGCCGTGGAGCTCGCCGAGCGCCTGGCCAACGAGGCCCCCGGCGACCTCAACAAGGTCTTCTTCACCACCGGTGGTGGTGAGGCCGTGGAGACCGCCTGGAAGCTGGCCAAGCAGTACTTCAAGCTCGTCGGCAAGCCGATGAAGCACAAGGTGATATCCCGCGCGGTGGCCTACCACGGCACCCCGCAGGGCGCCCTGTCCATCACCGGCCTGCCCGGCCTGAAGGCCCCCTTCGAGCCGCTGGTCCCCGGCGCGCACAAGGTGCCGAACACCAACATCTACCGCGCCCCGATCCACGGCGACGACCCCGAGGCCTTCGGCCGGTGGGCCGCCGACCAGATCGAGCAGCAGATCCTCTTCGAGGGCCCCGAGACCGTCGCCGCGGTCTTCCTGGAGCCGGTGCAGAACGCCGGTGGCTGCTTCCCGCCGCCGCCCGGCTACTTCCAGCGGGTCCGCGAGATCTGTGACCAGTACGACGTGCTGCTCGTCTCCGACGAGGTCATCTGCGCCTTCGGCCGCCTGGGCACGACGTTCGCCTGCGACAAGTTCGGCTACATCCCGGACATGATCACCTGCGCCAAGGGCATGACCTCGGGCTACTCCCCGATCGGCGCCTGCATCATCTCCGACCGCCTGGCCGAGCCGTTCTACAAGGGCGACAACACCTTCCTGCACGGCTACACCTTCGGCGGCCACCCGGTCTCCGCGGCCGTCGGTGTCGCCAACCTCGACATCTTCGAGCGTGAGGGCCTCAACCAGCACGTCCTCGACAACGAGGGCAACTTCCTGAGCACGCTGCAGAAGCTGCACGACCTGCCGATCGTCGGCGACGTCCGCGGCAACGGCTTCTTCTACGGCATCGAGCTCGTCAAGGACAAGGCCACCAAGGAGTCCTTCAACGACGAGGAGACCGAGCGCGTCCTGTACGGCTTCCTGTCCAAGGCGCTGTACGACAACGGCCTCTACTGCCGCGCCGACGACCGTGGCGACCCGGTCATCCAGCTCGCCCCGCCGCTGATCGCCGACCAGCCGGTCTTCGACGAGATCGAGCAGATTCTGCGCACGGTCCTCACCGAGGCCTGGGCCAAGCTCTGACCGGCGCGCCTCCTCCAGATGCGCTGATACACAACTGAACACCCAGCGGTCCAGATTCACTCACTTCAAGCCATACGAGTGAATCTGGGCCGTTGTGCTGTCAAGCGACGAATACCGGGGGGCACCAGTCCTTACCGTGCTAGTGACCGATACCCTCCATGGTCGTTCACCCAGTTGGGGGAACGAGTCGACGCGAACAAGCAAGAGGTGCGCAGATGGTGGCCCCGCCTGACAACGACGTTCTCTGGGCACGCGGCCTGCACCACACGTACGGCGGCACCACCGCCCTCGCAGGGGTCTCCCTCGGCGTCCGCGAGGGCGAGATCCTCGCCGTCACCGGCCCGCGCGGCAGCGGCAAGACCACCCTGTTGAAATGCCTCTCCGGTCAACTCGTCCCGTCCGAGGGCGAGGTGTGGTTCAACAGCGCCCCTGTGCACACCCTCTCCTCTCCCAGCCGCGAACGGCTGCGCCTGGACCGGTTCGGCTGGATCGACACCGAACCGCACCTCGTCCCCGAACTCACCGCCTGGGAGAACGCCGCCCTCCCCCTGCTGCTGCGGGGCAGCGGCAGCCGCTCGGCCAAGCACACCGCCCTCGAATGGCTGGACCGTCTCGACGTCGGCATGTGCGCCCGCCGCCGCCCCGCGCAGCTCGACCAGTCCCAGCGCCAGCGCGTCGCGATCGCCCGCGCGCTGGCCACCACCCCCCAGGTGCTCTTCGCCGACGAGCCCACCGCGCCGTTGCACCACGCCGACGGCACTCAGGTGCTGCGCACCCTGACCACCGCGGCCCGCTCACACCAGATCACCGTGGTCCTGGCGACCCACGACTCCGGTGTCGCCACGCTCGCCGACCGCTCCCTCGCGCTCCTCGACGGCCACCACTCGGCAGAGGCACCCGCCACCACCGGCTCCTCCGATGAGGAAAGCAGGGCAGCGTGCTCGCTCTCCGTCTGACCCGCGGCTCGCACCCCCTCGTTCTGCTGCGTCGCCTCTTCGTCGCTGCCGCGGCGGCCGGCACCGGCTTTCTGCTGCTGTCCACCGTCGGCTACGCCGCCGGCCACCCGTCCACCGCCGACGAATCGCTGGTACGCCTGCTGTGGTGCGGGGCCCCGCTCGCCGCCACCGCCCAGTTCGCGGTCTCCACCGCCCGCACCGACCCCGCCGCCCGACTCCAGGGCGGGATGACCGCCGCCGGGATGGGCCCCCTGCGTCTGACGCTCCTCGCCACCGCCTCCACCGCACTGACCTGCTTCCTCGGCGTCCTCCTCGCGCTGTTCGCCTTCCTCCGCCTGCGTGGCGACCTCGGCGGCCCGGGCGCCGCCTCGGCCTTGGGCATCGACTCCGACCTGCTCGGCTCGGGCCACCGGCTGCCGCTCGCCGGCGCCCTGATGCTGCTGGCTCTCGTACCGCTGACCGCCGCCGTCGCGACCGCCGTCGTCCTGCGCCCCCGTGACGAGACCGGCGCCCCCGACTTCGAGGCCCGCCACCGGACCGCCCCGCCGTCCGGGCTCCCGTGGGGCATCGCCCTGGCCGCGGCGGGCCTGGCCATCGAGGCCTACACCAGCCCCGGCTCCCAAGGCCACGGCGGGCTGCTGCCCCTGCCCGGCCGGCTGGTCGGCAGTCCTCCGGGCGCTCTGGCCGGCTGGGCCCTGTCCGCCTTCGGTCTCGTCCTGGCCGGCCCCGGTCTGGTGCATCTGTGCGGCCGTCTGCTGTGCGCCGGCCGCCCCGGCGCGCTGCGCCTGCTGTCCGGACGCGTGCTCCAGGAGGAGTCGCACCGCCTGGGCCGTCCGCTCGGCGTGCTGTGCGCGGTGGCCTCCGCCGTCTATGCCGCCATCAGGGTCTACGAGTCCGCTCCCTCCCGTCCTTTCGGCCCGCTCACCGCCATCGGGGCGGCGGTCGTGCTGGCCTGTGTCACCGCCAGCGCCCTCACCGCCGCCTTCGAGTCCCGCTCCGCCCGTGCCCGTACCACCGCCGCCCTCCGTCGCCTGGGGGCCTCCGCCTCCGTCCTCTACCGCGCCGCGGCCCTGCGCCTGCTGGCCCTGGTGATCGTTCTTGCCCCGCTGACCTGGACCGTGGCGGAGATGGTGACGCTGCCGTTGGTGCGGTGAGGATCCAGGGCGTGCCCGGGGAGGTGCGCGGCTGCGGCCCGTCGCCTGGTGGTGGCGACACCAGGTTCAGCACACTCTCCCGTGCCGTTGTGCCCAACTGCCAGGCTGCTTCCCATGAATCAGCGCACTACCTTGATCACGGGGGCCACCCAGGGCCTGGGTCGCGGCCTGGCACTCGCCCTCGCCCCCCAGGGCGGCACCCTTCTGCTGCATGGCCGGGACCGCGCGCGGCTGGACACCGTGGCGGCCGAGGTACGGGCCGCCGCCCCCGGCACCACCGTCCGCACCTACCTCGCCGATCTGGCCGACCTTGACCAGGTCCATGCGATGGCCGCCCGGATCCGCGCGGCGGAACCCCGGCTTGACGGGCTGATCAACAACGCCGTCGCGGGTGGCGGCGCCGATCCGCTCCGGCGTGAGCTGAGCCGGCAGGGCCACGAGCTGCGCTTCGCCGTGAATCACCTCGCGCCCTACGCCCTGACCCGCGATCTGCTGCCCCTGCTCGTCTCCTCCGCCCCGTCCCGCGTGGTCAATGTCGCCTCGATAGGGCAGGAGGCCGTCGACTTCGACAACGTGATGCTGGAACGGGACTACGAGGGCCTGCGGGCCTACTGCCGGAGCAAGCTGGCGCTGATCATGGCGACGTTCCATCTGGCAGCCGAGCTGGAGGGCACCGGCGTCACGGTCAACACCCTGCATCCGGCCCATCTGATGGACACCGACGGGGTGCGCGAGTACGGCCTCACTCCGGTGACCACCGTCGACGAGGGGGTGCGGCCGACCCTCCGGCTGCTCACCGATCCCGCTCTGGCATCCACCACAGGCCGTTACTTCGACCAGTTCACCGACACCCGGGCACACGACCAGGCCTACGACGTCGAGGCCCGGGAACGCCTGATGCGGCTGACCGACGCCCTCATCGGGCGAGCAGCGTGAGCCGGCGCCGGACGACGGGTGAGCGGGTGCCGGGGACCCGGGCCGCCGGACCCCGCCCCGCTCAGCGGGCGAGCGCCGTGACCTCCACCTCTATCCGCCAGTCCGGCTGGGCCAGTGACGACACCTCCAGCAGGGTGTCCGCGGGGTAGGGCTCGGAGAGGAACTCCCCTCGCAGCGTGATGACATGGTCGAGGTCGGCGGCCATGTCCGTCACGAAGATGCCCACCTTCACCACGTCGGCCAGCGAGGCGCCGGCCGCGGCCAGGACCCGCTCGACGTTCGCGAACGCCTGCCGTCCTTGGGTCAGGAAGTCGTCCGAGACGGTCCGTCCCCGTTCGTCGATTCCCGCCTGCCCCGAGACATGGATCAGTCCGCCCGCCTTGACGGCCTGGGAGATCCTGTAGGGCTCGTACCAGTCCGGTGTGGTCGCGATCCGCTCGATCTCTCGCGCCGCCTCGGCCGCTTCGTCAACGCCCTCGGAATCCTGCGCCACCGTCACCACCGTCATCCCTCCCCCTCGATTTTCCTGCACCTGTTCCAGGTCCATGCACATACATTCCTTGCATGCACATACATAAGTTTCAGGCGCATGTACGCTGCTGTCAAGACCCATCGGAAAACAGCGGCGGGAAGCGGCGGAAGCGAGCGCATGGCGATGGACGCGGAGCACTGGGACCGGCTCGGAGCACTGCACACGCGCGTCGAGCAGGAGCTGGCACGAGCCCTGCAGCAGCACCACCGCATCGGACTCTCCGAGTACCGCGCGCTGACGCGGCTGGCCGAGGCCGACGACGGCGAGCTGCGCATGCAGGAACTCGCCGACCTCATCGGCCTCAATCAGAGCTCCGTGAGCCGGCTGGCCTCCCGTCTGGAGTCCTCCGGCCTGACCCGCCGCGACCTGTGCCCCGACGACCGGCGCGGCGTCTACAGCGTGATCACCGACGAGGGCCGGAACGTCCAGCGCAAGGCGCGCCCCACCTACGACGGCGCGCTGCGCGAAGCGCTGGACGCGGCGGCCTCGGACGGGCACCTCGGGCCCCTCGTGGAGTCCCTGCGGTCCTAACATGGCGTGCGTGCAGCCGAATCCACCGCTCCCAGCGCCCCGCCGTCACGACGACCACGACCGGGAAATCGAGTCCCTCGAGGAGTTCGACCGGGTCGCCGCCTCGGGCAGCCTCGCCGGATACCGCATCCAGTCCGTCGACCTGACGGACCGTACGTTCGCGCTGCTCGCCGCGGACACCACGGAGTCGGTGTTCCTCGGCTGCGTCATGGAACCGGACGCCGCCACGAAGGTGCGTGCCGGGGGCGCACTGGTCTTCCCGCCCATACCCGGCCTGCCGTTCGATCCGTACCGCGGCGCCCTCTACGGGCCGGACGAGCTCTTCGTCGGGCTGGTCGACGCCGGCTACGACTCCACCCCGGACGCCCGCACGTACCACTGGTACCAGGAGACCAGGTCGGACGGCGACATCTTCGCCTCGATGCTGCGCAGCATCCACGACGACGCCGTCTCCGACGCCCTGGACGAGCACCTCGCCGGCGCCCGGGTGGTGGGTGTCATGGGCGGGCACGCCCTGGAGCGCGGCTCCGCCGCCTATGCGGGCGCGGCCCGGCTCGGGCGCCGGCTCGCCCGCGACGGCCTGACCGTGGCCACGGGCGGCGGCCCCGGTGCGATGGAGGCGGCGAACCTCGGGGCGTACGCCGCGCCGTGGGAGGACGACATGCTCGACGCGGCGCTGGAACTCCTCACCAAGGCGCCGCACTTCGCCCCCTCGGTCACCGACTGGGCCCGGGCCGCCTTCGACGTGCGCCGGGGCCATCCCGGCGGCGGCGCCTCGGTCGGCATACCCACCTGGTTCTACGGGCACGAGCCGCCCAACGCCTTCGCCACCCATGTCGCCAAGTACTTCGTCAACGCGGTCCGCGAGGACGGCCTGCTGGCGCGCTGCAACGCGGGCGTCGTCTTCCTGCCGGGCGCGGCCGGGACCGTACAGGAGATCTTCGACAACGCGACCCCGAACTACTACCAGTCGCGGGGTGAGCCGACCCCGATGGTGCTGGTCGACCGTGCGCACTGGACCGAGCGGCTGCCCACCTGGCCGCTGCTCCAGGCGCTGGCGGCCGATCGCCCGATGGCGGCCCGCATCGCCCTGGTGGACTCGGTCGACGAGGTTCCCCGGGCGCTCGCCCGCCTCGGGGCGGGGGCGGCTTCCTGACCCGGCCGGGCCCCGCTCCCGGCGCCGTCGCCGCTCGGTCCCCGCTCGCCGCCGGCCGGCCGCGCGATTCTGTTTGCCCGGCTGAGGCAACTCCCGTCCCGAAATGAGCGTCTGCCAGGCCAGGTAATGAACAGGTAATGCCAAGTGCGTGTGAACGGAGCTCCTGGTGATCATCGGCCTTCTGACGGCCGTAGCGGCGTCGGCCTGCTACGGCACGGGTTCCGTCCTACAGGCGGTGGGGTCGCGCAAGTCCGCCCGTCGGGAGGCGGCCGAGTCCTCCGCCACCGGCGTCACCCAGCACGGCGGCCCCAGTCTCTCCTCCACCGCGAAAGCTGCCGTGACCTGGGAGTTCATGGTGGGCACGGTGCTGGACTTCATCGGCTTCGGGCTCGGCGCGCTGGCGGCCCGGCTGCTGCCGCTGTTCCTGTCCCAGACCGTGATCAGCGCCAACCTGGTGATCACCGCCGTACTGAGCATCAAGCTCCTCGGCATCCGGCTCAGTCGGGCCGAGTGGGGCTCGATCGCGGTGGTCTGTTCGGCGCTGGTGCTGCTCGCCACGGCCGCGGGCCCGGAGGGCAGCGGCCATACGCCGATCGCGACCCACTGGTGGCTGCTGGTGGCGTCCCTCGTACTGATCGGCGGCGGCACCCTGATCGTGCGCCTGCTGGGCGCGCGGGCCGCGATCCTCGCCGGTCTGCTCTCCGGCCTGGGCTTCGGCGCGCTCGGCGTCGGCGTACGGGTGCTGAACGGCGTGGACCCGTTCCATCTGCCCTCGCTGCTCGGCGACCCGGCCCTGTACGCGATTCTCGTCGCGGGCATCGGCGGGATGTACTTGCACACCATCGCCCTGCAGATCGGTTCGGTGAACGGCGCCACGGCCGCGCTGGTGGTGGGCGAGACCGTGGTCCCCGGCATCCTGGGGGTGCTGTGGCTCGGCGACTCCTCGCGTCCGGGCTTCGCCTGGGTCGCCGTCCTGGGCTTCGTGGTCGCCGTGGCGGGCGCCGTGGCGGTCGCCTGGTTCGGCGAGCCGGAGGGGGAAGACCTACCACCGGCGGCAGCCGCCCCTACAGGCGCGGAGGCGCCGGCCCAGGCCGCAGGCGGCGCGGCGCCGGCGGGTGGGAGCGCGCACGAGGAACGGGCCGCGCGCCCTGTGACGTCCGCGCCCGAGCGCTGACGCCGGCTACGCGCCGGGTCAGGCGGGACTTTGCGGGCACCCCTAGGGGGTGTCCAGCACCACGACGTCCTGTGCGGCGAAGGCGATGCCCACCCGCTCGCCCACGGCGGGTGCGTCCCGCAGCGCACAGGCCGCCTCCAGCTGTGGTCCGCCGGACGGCTGGAGCAGCAGGGTGACATGGGTGCCGCGGAACGTCCGGGCCGCGACGGTGGCGGGCAGGCCCTCGGCGGCGGGGGTCAGCCGCACCCCGGCGGGGCGTACGAGCAGCCGGCACGGCCCGTTCCGGGTGCCCTCCGGGACCGGTACCTTGCCCCAGGGCGTGCCGGCGGACTCGCCCTGCACCGTCGCCTCGACCACGTTGTCGAAGCCGAGGAAGCGGGCGACGAACTCCGTGGCCGGCCGCCGCCAGACCTCCAGCGGCGTCCCGGTCTGCGCGATCCGGCCGTCCTGCATCACCACGACCCGGTCGGCGAGCGCGAAGGCCTCCTGCTGGTCGTGGGTGACGGCCAGCACCGTGGTGCCCAGGTCGCGGAAGAGGCGGCGGAGTTCGACGACGAGCCGTTCCCGCAGTCCGCGGTCGAGTTGGCCGAGCGGCTCGTCCAGCATCAGCAGCCGGGGGCGCGGGGCGAGCGCACGGGCCAGGGCCACCCGCTGCTGTTCGCCGCCGGACAGGGAGGCCACGGCGCGCCGTTGGGCGCCCGGCAGCCCGACGAGGTCCAGCAGTTCGGCGACCGTGCGGTTCTGGTCGGCGCGCGAGGCGCGCCGCATCCGCAGCCCGAAGGAGACGTTGCCGGCGACATCGCGCTGCGGGAAGAGCTGGTGGTCCTGGAACATCAGCCCGACCCCGCGCCGGTGTGTGGGCACTCCCGACTGGCCTCCCCCCTCCAGCAACACCTTTCCCGCATCGGCCTGTTGGAGGCCGGCGACCACCCGCAGCAGGGTGGACTTGCCGCTGCCGCTCGGCCCCAGTACGCAGACGATCTCGTGCGCGGCGACCTCCAGGTCCACCGCGTCCAGTGCGGCGTGCCCGGATGTGCCGAAGCGGACGGTCACGCCGTCCAGCCGCAGCAGCTCGCGTGCCGTGCTCTCGTTGCGTGCCGTCATCTAGAACTCCCCGGAGTGGTCGGTTCGCGCGCGCTCCAGGACCAGCAGGGCGCCGGCGCACACCACCATCAAGATGGTCGACAGGGCCATCGCCTGCCCGTAGTTGAGCTCTCCCGCGCGCCCCAGCAGCCGTGCCACGGCCACCGGGAGCGTCGGCTGGTCGGGCCGTGCGATGAAGACCGTCGCGCCGAACTCACCGAGGGACACGGCGAAGGCGAAGCCCGCGGCGATCAGCAGTGCCCGCCGCACCATCGGCAGATCGACCTCGCGCCACACCCGCCACGGCGAGGCTCCGAGCACGGCCGCCGCCTCCCGCAGCCGCCCGTCGACGGCCCGCAGGACGGGCAGCATGGTGCGGACCACGAACGGCACCCCCACCAGTGCCTGGGCGAGCGGGACCAGCCACCACGAGGCGCGCAGGTCCAGTGGTGGTGTGTCGAGGGTGATCAGGAATCCGAAGCCGACGGTGACCGCGGAGACGCCGAGGGGCAGCATCAGCAGGGCGTCGAATCCGCGGACGAGCCTGCCGGCCATGGGGATCCGCCCGGACGGGCCCCGGTTCAATCCGGGGAGGGTCAGAGCGGCGGCCGCCAGCCCGCCCACCACCAGGGCGATGACGGTGGCGGCCGCCCCGTAGGCGAGGGAGTTCCACAGGGCCTCCAGGGGGGCGACGACGAAGGTGCCGTCACCGTCCCCGGCGGAGCGCAGCGACTCGTAGAAGACCGCTCCGTGGCCGTCCGGCCCGGCGAAGGACCGCTCCACGAGGACGACCAGCGGGGTGATCAGCAGGACGGCGATGATCAGGAGCGTCGCCCACAGCAGCGCCCACTGGCCGCGGCCGCGCGGCCGGTGCGCGGTCTGCGAGGCGGCGACGAGCCGGAGGGCGGACTCCCTGCGGCGCACGGTCCAGGCGTGCAGCGCCAGCACGCCGAGCACCGCCGCGAACTGGATCATGGTGAGGACGGCGGCCGTCGGCAGGTCCAGGAAGTCCGCGGTCTGCCGGTAGATCTCCACTTCCAGGGTCGAGAAGGTGGGGCCGCCGAGAATCTGCACCACCCCGAAGGAGGTGAAGGTGAAGAGGAAGACCATCAGGGCGGCGGCCGCGACGGCCGGCCCCAGCGCGGGCAACGTCACCCGCCGCCAGGCCGCGAACCGTCCGGCTCCCAGCACCCGCGCCGCCTCTTCCTGGCGCGGGTCGAGCTGCCCCCACAGGCCGCCGACGGTCCGTACGACCACGGCGTAGTTGAAGAAGACATGCGCCAGCAGAATCGCCCAGACCGAGGTGTCCAGGCGCAGCCCCCACAGGTCGTCCAGCAGCCCGCCGCGTCCGACCAGCGCCAGGAAGGCCGAGCCGACGACAACGGTCGGCAGCACGAACGGCACCGCCACCACCGCCCGCAGCAGCTGTTTGCCGGGGAAGTCGAAGCGCGCGAAGACATAGGCGCCGGGCAGCGCGATCAGCAGCGTCAGCCCGGTCGAGGCGGCCGCCTGCCAGAGGGTGAACCACAGCACGTGCACGACATCCGGGTCGCTCAGCACGGCGCCGAACCGGCTCAGTTGCCACTGCCCGCCGTCTTTGAGTCCGCGTCCGACGATCGCCGCGACCGGGTAGGCGAAGAACAGCGCGAAGAAGGCGAGCGGCACGGCCATCAGGCCGAGCCGCACCGCCGTTCCCCGGGCGGGCCGTCGGCTGCGGGCGCCGGCTACTTCAGAACGAGCGAGGACCACTGCTTGATCCACTGTTCGCGGTTCTCGGCGATGTCCTTCGGGGCCAGCGTCGCCGGCTTGTCGATCTTCGCGCCGTACGTGGTGAACAGCTCCGGCAGCTTGGCGTCCTTGCGCGCCGGGTTGACGAACATCTGCAGCGGCACGTCCTGCTGGAACTTCTTGCTCAGCAGGAAGTCCAGCAGCGCCTTGCCGCCCTTCTCGTTCTTCGCGCCCTTGAGGAGGCCGCCGAACTCGATCTGGCGGAAGCAGGTGCCGGTGGCGACGCCCGTCGGTGCCTGCTTGGGCGCCGGCTTCTTGCCGAGCACCTCGACGGGCGGGCTGGAGGCGTAGGAGACCACCAGCGGCTTGTCGCCCTTGCCCTTGCCCGCCCCGGAGCCCGAGAAGCGCTCGTTGTAGGCCTGCTCCCAGCCGTCGACGACCTCGACGCCGTTGGCCTTGAGCTTCTTCCAGTAGTCCTGCCAGCCTCCCCCATCGCCGTAGGTGGCGACGGTGGCGAGCTGGAAGGCGAGCCCCGGGGAGGAGGTCGCGGCGTTCTCCGTGACGAGCAGCCCCTTGTACCGGGGCTTGATCAGATCGTCGAAGGTCTTCGGCGGCGCGATCTTGTGCCGGTCGAAGTAGGCCCGGTCGTAGTTGACGCAGATGTCGCCGTAGTCGAGCGGGGTGACGCGGTGCTTGCCCTTGTCGAGCTGCAGCGCGGCCGGGACGCTGTCCAGCCCCTTGGCCTGGTACGGGCTGAAGAGGTCCTCGTTCAGGCCGCGGGAGAGCAGGGTGTTGTCGATGCCGAAGAACACATCGCCCTGGGGGTTGCCCTTGGAGAGGATCGCCTGGTTGACGGCCTTGCCGGCGTCCCCGCTCTTGAGGAGCGTGACCTTGTAGCCGCTCTCCTTCTCGAAGGCCTTGAGCAGCGGCTTGGGGAACGAGTCGTGACTGACGAGCGTGACGGTCTTGGCGTCCGCGTCGCCGCCCGAGGTGCCGCACGCGGCGAGCGCGGTCATGCCGAGCGCGGCGGCGAGCGCTGTCGCGGTGATCCTGCTGGTGGTTCTCACTGATTTCCTCCTGGCTGGCCAGGAAGAGACGCGGCCCCGCCCGGTGTCCGCGGCTCGCGGCGTCCGAAGACGTGCGCGAGAAGACATCCGGGCAGGGCGCAACAGCATGAGTGACGACCGAACTTCCTACCCGGAATGACCCGGGCGAGGTTCAAGGGTCTGCGGGCGCCGTAGGACTACGACGCTTCCGCACTCTCAGCGCTGTGGCGCTCCCCTGTCGGAATGTGCATTTGTTCGACGACACCGTACCAGCGGGTGCTCAGCGTTCCGAGGCGGCGAGCTGCCCGCAGGCCCCGTCGATCTCCTGACCGCGGGTGTCGCGGACGGTCACCGGCACGCCGTGCGCCGCGATGGCCTGGACGAACGCCCGCTCGTCCTCGGGGCGCGAGGCGGTCCACTTCGAGCCGGGTGTCGGGTTCAGCGGAATCAGGTTCACATGGACCCGCTTGCCCTTGAGCAGCCGTCCCAGCAGGTCACCGCGCCATGCCTGGTCGTTGATGTCCCGGATCAGGGCGTACTCGATCGAGATGCGCCGTCCGGACTTCTCCGCGTACTCCCAGGCCGCGTCCAGCACCTCACGCACCTTCCAGCGCGTGTTGACGGGGACGAGCGTGTCGCGCAGCTCGTCGTCCGGCGCGTGCAGCGACACCGCGAGCCGGCACTTGAAGCCCTCGTCGGCGAACCGCAGCATCGCCGGGACCAGGCCGACCGTGGAGACCGTGATCCCGCGCTGGGACAGGCCCAGGCCGTCCGGCTCGGGGTCGGTCAGCCGCCGGATGGCGCCGACCACCCGGTTGTAGTTGGCGAGCGGTTCGCCCATCCCCATGAAGACGATGTTGGACAGCCGCGCCGGCCCGCCCGGCACCTCGCCGTCGCGCAGCGCGCGCATCCCGTCCACGATCTGGTGCACGATCTCGGCGGTGGACAGGTTGCGGTCCAGCCCCGCCTGGCCCGTGGCGCAGAACGGGCAGTTCATTCCGCAGCCGGCCTGCGAGGAGATGCACATGGTGACCCGGTCCGGGTAGCGCATCAGCACCGACTCGACGAGCGTGCCGTCGTGCAGCTTCCACAGGGTCTTGCGGGTGGTGTCGTTGTCGCACGAGATGTGCCGTACGACGTTCATCAGGTCCGGCAGCAGCTCGCTCGCCAGCTTCTCGCGCGCCGCCGCCGGGATGTCGGTCCACTGCGCCGGGTCGTGCGCGTAACGGGCGAAGTAGTGCTGCGACAGCTGCTTGGCGCGGAACGGCTTCTCGCCGATCGCGGCCACCGCTTCACGGCGCTCGACGGGGCTGAGATCGGCAAGGTGCCGAGGGGGCTTCTTGGCCCCGCGCGGCGCGACGAAAGTGAGTTCTCCGGGTGCAGGCATGGTGCGTCCAGTGTCGCAGATCGTCCAGGTCGGCCAGGAACTAGCCGGTGCGGGAGAGTTCCTCCAGGTGAGCGGCCAGTACCTGGCGGCATCGCTGCCCGTCGAGGATGCCGGGGTGGTGTACGGCGCTGAGGGAGAGGCCGTCCAGGAGGGATGCCAGGCGCTCGGTCTCGATGTCGAGGTCGCATCCGGGGCGCAGGGTGCCGGACTCGTCGAGCCGGGCAAGGACGCGGTGCGTCAGCTTTCTGGTGCCGGCGGCGGCCTGGTGCGCGAGGTCCTGGAAGGCCGGGTGGGTGCGGGCCGCGGCGTTGAAGTCGAGGAAGACGGTGACCTCCGCGCGGCGGCGTTCGTCGAGCGGCAGCAGCTCGGCCAGGAGGTCGGTCACCAGGTGGAGCCGTTCGGCGCGTGGGTACCGGCTCAGCTCTCCGATGCGCTCGACGTGCTGGAGCAGCCGTTCGGAGAGGGCGTCGAGCATCGACTGCATCGCGAAGTCCATCAGCTCCTGCTGGCTGGCGAAGTAGTGGCGCAGCGAGCCGATGTTGAGTGCGGCCTCGTCGGCGACGGCGCGCAGCGAGGTGCGCTGCAGGCCGTCCCGTACGACGACGCGGTACAGGGCGGCGACGACCTCGCGGCGGCGGGCGTCCGGATCCACGACCTTCGGCATGGAGCCTTTGTATCACGGCCGTGATACATTGTTTTTTATCACACGCGTGATACAAAAACGGGAGGACTCGTGGAGCGGTATCTCGACCTCATACTCATCAGGTTCGGCGTCATCGCGGGCGGCCTGGTGGTGCTGGCCCTGGTGCTCTTCGCCGTGGCCGTGGCGCTGAAGCGCAAGGGCAGGCTCGATCAGGCCCGCCGGTACGCGGACCCCGCCCTGCGCGCGGCGCTGCGGGCCACCGTCCGCCGCCTGGAGGGCGGCCCCGCCCGTACCCGGCGGCGGGACGGCCGACGGTGAACGGCCTCGCCCTCGACGCGTCCGATCTCGCCCACCATCTGCTGCTGGACTACGCAGCCAAGGCCCTCATCGTCATCGTGGCGCTGGTCGTCCTGGCGGTCGGGATGACGGTGATCTGGCGGCGGGCGGGTCGTGGCGCGGACGACGCGGGACGGCGGGACACCGGCCACGGGGGACGGGTGACCGGGCGGGAGGAATCAAGCCAGGGTGGTGCGGGGCGCCGGGAGCCGTAGGTGAGGGACTGGCCGGCGGGGAGCCATGGAGGGACGGACTGGCCGGGCCGGGAGCCACGGAGGGACGGACTGGCCGCACCGGGAGCCACGGGCAACGGGGACGGCTGAACGGGCCAGGGGCCATGAGCGACGGACCGACGGGACCGACGGGACCGACGGGACCGAGGGCCATGCTGTGCGGCCTGACCGGGCCCGTCGCCCGAGGCGGCCGCCCACCGTCGCCCGGCGATCCCCGATCCGTACACCACCCCGCAGCCAAAAGCCCCCCACCAGCGGAAATCCGCTGGCAGGGGGCTTTGGCGTCACCTGTGGGGCCGGATTGCCCGGGGTGTCGGGCTCAGCCCGATCCCACGAAGACCACGTACAGCAGCCAGACGACCGGGGCGGTCGGCAGCAGCGAGTCGAGACGGTCCATGATGCCGCCGTGGCCGGGGAGCAGGGTGCCCATGTCCTTGATGCCCAGGTCCCGCTTGATCATGGATTCGCCGAGGTCGCCGAGGGTGGCGCTGGCCGCGACCGCGAGGCCGAGCAGCAGGCCCTGCCACCAGGCGCCGTGCTGGATGAGGAACTCCATGCACAGCGCGCCGGCCCCCATCGCGAAGAGCACCGCGCCGACGAGCCCCTCGCGGGTCTTGCCGGGGCTGATCCGGGGTGCGAGCTTGCGCTTGCCGAACCGCCAGCCGACCGCGTAGGCGCCGGTGTCGCTGACGACCGTCAGCAGCAGGAACGTCAGCACCCGCTGCGGTCCGTCGGCCTCGGCGGCGAGCATCAGCGCCACGAACGTCGCGAGGAAGGGCACATAGAACGCCGCGAACACGCCGGCGGTGACGTCCCGCAGGTAGTTCTCCGGCGCCTCGGTCATGCGCCACACCAGGACGGCCAGCGCGGTGAGCGCCATCGCCACCCACGCGCCCTCGGCACCGCGCACGTATCCGGCGACCACCATGGCGGTGCCGCCGACCGCGAGCGGCACCAGCGGCACCTTGATGTCCTTGCGCTCCGCCAGCCGCGAGGTCAGCTCCCACAGCCCCACGACGACGGCGATCGCGATCACACCGATGAAGACGGGCTTGTAGACGAAGAGCGAAGCGAGGATCACCGCGCCGAGACCGACGCCGACCCCTATCGCGGCACGCAGATTGCGCCCCGCGCTCTTCTTCTTCGGCCGCTCCGAGTCCGGCGAGCGGTCGGACCCGGAGGAGGAATCGGGGAAAGCAGTGGGCATGGGCTCCTGCGGCTTTTCGTCGCGGAACGGGGGGCCGCCCAGTCGAGCAGCCCCCCGGTCGTCCGGGTGGTCCCGGTTCTCCCGGATATCCCGTTGTTCCCGGTCGTCGTCCTGGTGGCCGCCTGGCTCGGGCACGATGGGCATGGGCCGAGTCTGCGCCGCGTCGCCCCAGTCGTGCACGGGACCCGCCGAGACGGGGGGCGCCACCCCGCGAAGCGAGGAGGCCGGTCCGTTGTCGGGCGGTCCCCATCGACCGGCACCGGGCGGGGCCCCCCAGGATGACTCGTTCATCAGACCTCGAGGAGCTCGGATTCCTTGTGCTTGAGCAGCTCGTCCACCTGCGCGACGTACTTCGCGGTGGTGTCGTCGAGCTCCTTTTCGGCGCGGCGTACCTCGTCCTCGCCGCTCTCCTTGTCCTTGACGAGCTTGTCGAGGGCTTCCTTGGACTTGCGGCGGACGCTGCGGATCGAGATCTTCGCGTCCTCGCCCTTGTTCTTGGCGACCTTGATGAACTCCTTGCGGCGCTCCTCGGTCAGCTCCGGGAAGGTCACCCGGATGATGCTGCCGTCGTTGCTCGGGTTGACACCGAGGTCGGAGTCGCGGATGGCCTGCTCGATGTTGCGCAGCGCGCTCTTGTCGAACGGGGTGACCACGGCCATCCGCGGTTCGGGAACCGAGAACGACGCCAGCTGGTTGATCGGCGTCATCGCACCGTAGTAGTCGGCCACGATCTTGTTGAACATCGCCGGGTGCGCACGCCCGGTGCGAATCGCGGCGAAGTCCTCCTTGGCGACCACGACGGCCTTCTCCATCTTCTCCTCGGCCTCGAGGAGGATCTCTTCGATCACCACTTGCTCCTGGTCTTTTCGGTAAGAAGCAGAGCCTCGCCCCTGCCGCGCGTCTTCTCCTGCACGGTGTCCGACCGGCAGGCGGTTGTCCATCCCCGTACCGAGGGTTGTGCCCCGGCCGGGAGTTGCCGCCCGTACAGGCCGATGCCCGTACGGAATCGCGGCAGTTGGGGCCGTCAGGCCCGGGTGTCCTGATCGCTGACGAGCGTGCCGATCTTCTCACCCTTCACCGCGCGCGCGATGTTGCCCTCGGCGAGCAGCTCGAACACGAGGATCGGGAGTTTGTTGTCCCGGCACAGCGTGATGGCCGTGGCATCGGCGACCTTCAGGTCGCGGGTGATGACCTCACCGTATTCGAGGGCGTCGAACTTGACCGCGTCCGGGTTCTTCTTGGGGTCGGAGTCGTAGACCCCGTCGACCCCGTTCTTGCCCATCAGCATGGCCTCGGCGTCGATCTCCAGGGCGCGCTGGGCGGCGGTGGTGTCGGTGGAGAAGTACGGCATGCCCATACCGGCGCCGAAGATGACGACCCGGCCCTTCTCCAGGTGGCGCACCGCGCGCAGCGGAATGTACGGCTCCGCAACCTGGCCCATGGTGATGGCCGTCTGGACGCGGGAGTCGATGCCCTCCTTCTCCAGGAAGTCCTGGAGGGCCAGGCAGTTCATGACCGTGCCGAGCATGCCCATGTAGTCGGAGCGGGCCCGGTCCATGCCGCGCTGCTGGAGTTCGGCGCCGCGGAAGAAGTTGCCGCCGCCGATCACGATGGCGATCTCGTAGCCGTCGCGTACCACGGCGGCGATCTCGCGGGCCATCGCGTGCACGATATCGGGGTCGACGCCCAGTCCGCCGCCGCCGGCGAACGCCTCGCCCGACAGCTTCAGCAGGAAGCGTCGCCTGCCACCGTTACCGGCATGGTCTGTGTGCGCGCCGTCGGCACCGTGATTCATTGAGCTCTCCTCGTGCACATACGAAGAAGGCCATTGCCGTGGGTCTGGTCCAGATCCCTCTGCGGCAATGGCCTCCTCGTCACATCTGCGGTCGGCCGTTGAGCGGCCGACTGCGTACGACCCTAGCGGGGTCGTAGGTCATTCGCTGCCTTCGCGGCAGGCTCAGATGCCGACCTTGATGCGCGAGAAGCGCTTCAGGGTGACACCGGCCTCCTGGAGGACCTTCTCGACGGACTTCTTGTTGTCGAGCGCGTACGGCTGGCCGAGCAGCGTCGCGTCCTTGAAGAAGCCGTTGATGCGGCCTTCGACGATCTTCGGCAGGGCAGCCTCGGGCTTGCCCTCCGCGCGGGTGGTCTCCTCGGCGACGCGGCGCTCGGCCTCGACGACCTCGGCCGGGACGTCGTCCTTGGCGAGGTACTTCGGGGCGAACGCGGCGATGTGCTGCGCAATACCCTTGGCGACCTCGGCGTTCTCCTTGTCGAGCTCGACGAGGACACCGATCTGCGGCGGCAGGTCGGGCATGGTGCGGTGCATGTACGCCGTCACGTAGCCGTCGGTGAACTGCGCGAAGCGGTCCAGGACGATCTTCTCGCCCAGGTTGGCGTTGGCCTCGTCGACGAACGCCTGGACGGTCTTGCCGGCCTCGATCTCGGAGGCGAGCAGGGCCTCGACGTCGGCCGGAGCGGTCTTGGCGACGTGCTCGGCGATCTGGTTGGCGACGGCCTGGAACTTCTCGCCCTTGGCGACGAAGTCCGTCTCGCACTTCAGCTCGACGATGACGCCGGAGGTGTTGTCGCCGGCGATCACGGAGACCACGGCGCCGTTCTCGGCGGAGCGGCCCTCGCGCTTGGCGACGCCCTTCTGGCCCTTGATGCGCAGCGCCTCGACGGCCTTGTCGACGTTGCCCTCGGCCTCGTCCAGGGCCTTCTTGCAGTCCATCATGCCTGCGCCGGTGAGCTCACGGAGCTTCTTGACGTCGGCGGCGGTGTAGTTCGCCATGGTCTGTGAATCTCTTCTCGAAGTCTCGAATCGAAAGATCTACGGGTGAACGGCGGGGGCGGCGCTTGTGGCGCCTTCCCCCGCCGTCATCATCCGGTCCGGAGTCAGGCCTGCTCGGCGTCCGCGGCCGGCTTCTCGGCCTCGGCCTCGGCGGCGGCCGGGGCCTCAGCGGCAGGCTCGGCGGCGGCCGGGGCCTCGGCGGCGGGCTCGGCGTCGGCCTTCTTCTCGCCCTCGAGCAGGTCGCGCTCCCACTCGGCCAGCGGCTCGGCGGCAGCGGCCTTCTCGCCGGGCTTCTGGTCGCCGGTGGCGGCACCGGAGCGGGCGATGAGGCCCTCGGCGACGGCGTCGGCGATCACGCGGGTGAGCAGGGTGACGGAGCGGATCGCGTCGTCGTTGCCCGGGATCTTGTAGTCGACCTCGTCCGGGTCGCAGTTGGTGTCGAGGATCGCGACGACCGGGATGTTGAGCTTGCGCGCCTCACCGACGGCAATGTGCTCCTTCTTGGTGTCCACGATCCAGACGGCGCTGGGCACCTTCTGCATCTCGCGGATACCGCCCAGGGTCTTCTCCAGCTTGGCCTTCTCGCGGGAGAGAACCAGGAGCTCCTTCTTGGTGAGGCCGGAGGCGGCCACATCCTCGAAGTCGATCTGCTCGAGCTCCTTCAGGCGCTGCAGGCGCTTGTAGACGGTCGAGAAGTTGGTCAGCATGCCGCCGAGCCAGCGCTGGTTCACGTAGGGCATGCCCACGCGGGTGGCCTGCTCGGCAATGGCCTCCTGGGCCTGCTTCTTCGTGCCGACGAACATGACGGAGCCGCCGTGGGCGACGGTCTCCTTGACGAACTCGTAGGCGCGGTCGATGTACGACAGCGACTGGAGCAGGTCGATGATGTAGATGCCGTTGCGCTCGGTGAAGATGAAGCGCTTCATCTTCGGGTTCCAACGACGGGTCTGGTGCCCGAAGTGGACGCCGCTCTCCAGCAGCTCCCGCATCGTGACGACGGCCATGGCCGTACTCCTTGTTGCTCTCGGTTCCACTGCGACCGGTCGGCCGCGGTGCCTGACGCCCCGACGCGCCTGCCGGGGAAGACACCTTGCGGAGCCGTCCGAGGACCGAGGAGCGCGGCCGTCGTGCTGCCCGAAAGGGACTGGTGCACTGACGGCGGGGCGTGCGAAGTCGACCCGGTGACCCGGATCGCCACCAGAAGTGTACGGGACTGCCGATGCACCGGGCGACACGCACCATTTCGAAGCCCGAGCGAGTGAGGCCAGCCCCCCGGACGAGTGACACCGTTGTCCACAACCGGCCCCTCATCCACAGATCCGAACCAAGATCCCCACGCCGCGACGGACTGCGTCACGGTCGACACATGCGACATGACAAGCGGCAAGACACGCGGCACGGCATCCGACAAGACACTCATCACGACATGCGGCGGAATGCAGGGGCGAGCGGCGGGTTCGGCAGGTTCGGCGACACCGGCGGGTTCGGCACCGCGACCGGGGCGGAAGGACGGCGACGGTGCGGGATCCGCAGCCGGCTACGAGGCCGACCCATCCCCCCTCACCCACCTCGGCCCGGCCTCCTGCCACCGGCGCCCTTGCCACCGACACCACCCGACAAGCGGTACGGATACGGGCCGAGCTGCTTCTTTCCCGCCCGCGCACTGGGCGTACTCCTGGCCCCGCCCACGGCCGCACTGCTCGCCTTCCCGTCGCTGCTCCTGGGCATCCCGCTCACGCATACCGCAGTTCCGGCCATGGCCGCGGCGGCGAAGCGCGGCGTGGAGCTGGTGGGCATAGGGCAAGGGACGGTGCAGGGGCATCAGCGGACGACGGACGGACATCGGACGGCGGGTGGGCTTCGGACGGCCGGGGCTGCTTGGACGAGGCCCTCGGCTCGGATCGCGGAACCGGCCGCTGGGCCCGAGAACCCGGGGCGCGCCAAGGCCGCTGTGCGGACCGAGAGCGCGGTGCAGGACGAGGGCGCGGGGCGCGACAACGGGACGGCGCACGCCGAGGGGAGGAGCGGCACCCAAAGGACAGAAAGCACCAAGGCTGCGGCACATGACGAGGCCAGCAAGCGGGATGAGGCCGGGGGCCCTGCGGAGCGGCCAGGCGCGGAACGGGCCTGGCCGGTGGAGGGACCGGCGGGCATACGGCCCACGGTGGTACGTGGATGGGAACCACCACCTTCACCATGGGTGGCTGGGCACCGTGGCGTGGACCTCGCCTCCCCCGCCGGCGCGACGGTACGGTCCGCCGCGCCCGGCAAGGTGGCGTACGCGGGAGCCGTCGCCGGCCGTGGCGTGCTGACCATCGAGGTGTCCCGCTCGGGCCGACCTCCCTTACGCACCACGTACGAGCCGGTACGCGCCACGGTCCGGAGGGGCCAGCGCGTCACAGCGGGCCAACCGGTCGCCGTCCTGCAGCGCGGCCCGTTCCACTGCCGCGCACCGTGCCTCCACTGGGGCCTGCGCCGCGGCAAGACCTACCTGGACCCGCTGTCGCTCCTCCCCACGAGCATGCGCAGCAGCGGCCCGTCGCGCCTGCTCCCGGTCTTCGGAGTTCCACTGCCACCGGGCGGCCGTACCGTGCCCCGCGGACAAGAGGCGCCGAAGCCAACAGCCCAGGAAGGGAGGCAGAACCCGCCGGTAGCCGGCCTCATGGGAGCGGCCATCCTCGCCGTCACAGCGCTCTGGGCGCTGGGCCGACTCGCACCTCGGCGTTCGACGGGGAGGGGGCGTACGAGGAGCGGAGCCGAGAGCGGGCTGCCACAGGCAATGCCCTCGTTGGCGAGTAATCGCGCCTGCCGGTGACGACGGGAGGTGAGCGCACCAGGCGGCAGGGTCCAGGGGTCCCCCGGAGCCAGAGCCGGAGGGCCACGCCCAGAGGCCGGGACCAGAAGGCCCACGCCCAGGAGCCAGGGCCAGAGGGCCGGGCACGAGCGCCTGGGCTTGCGAGACCAGGCACGAGGGGGCCTGGGAGCCGTGGGCAGGGGACGGGCGAGAGGGGGCGGGGAGGGGGACGGGGGGCGGGGAGGGCGGGGGGCGGGGACCCGAGGGGGAGCCCCAGACCGTGCCCGTCACATCAGGACGCCCCCCAGGCGCAAGATCAACTACCGAGGCCGCTCCTCGGCAGGAGCGGCCTCCGTGTTCGGTACGAAACGGCTCAACCGATAGGTGGTCGGGCGGGCCAGGCGTCCGCAGAGGGTGTCGATCCGGGTCATGGACCAGTCGATCTGCCCGTGCTCCGCCCGTAGGCGACGAACCTGGGCGCGCCACTGTGCCGGGTCCTGGGTCTCGACGACCACTTCCCAGCGTCCCGCTCAGCGCTGAAGCGGGCGGAATCCCGCTGTCCGGCTTCCAGCTGCCGCCGTTTTCTCTTCCTCTGTCCCGGCATGGGCTCAGCCTCGCGGCCCGCCGTCACCGCGGCAAGATCTTTCCTCGGGCCCCCCGCCGACACTGCACGGCAGTGAGGGTGAGGCCTGGGCCAGGACAGCCCCCGCCCCCCGGATCAGGTGTGGGCGACGCCGTGGAGGGCCATGGAGACCGCTGCCTCCGTGATCTCCTTCGGGTCTTCCGCGGCGCCCAGCTCGATGCGGCGGACCGCGGCGTCCACGACGCCCTGCAGGAGCATCGCCGCGAGTCGCGGTTGTTCGTGGCCGAGGTTGGCGAGCGCTTCGACGATCATGGCGATGAGTCCGCCGTGTGCGGCGCGGATCTTCTCGCGTGCGCCCGCGTCCAGCTCGCCCGCCGAGATGGCGACGACGGCTCGGTGGCGCCGGTCGCCGACCAGCGCCAGCTGCCGACGCACATACGCCTCGATCTTCTCCTCCGGCGTGTCGACCCGCTGCATCGCAGCTTCGACCTCGGCCGCCCACACGGGAAAGTCGACCGCACACAGCTCTTCGACGACGGCCGCGCGCGAGCGAAAGTACTCGTACACGGAGGAGCGCGCGAGTCCCGTGCGCTCGGCGAGGGCGGGGAAGGTCAGCGCTTCCGTTCCGCCTTCGGACAGCAGGGAGCGGGCGGCGTCCAAGAGGGCGCCGCGCTGCATGGTCCGGTGCTCGGCCACAGAGGCCGCTCGAATCCTGGGCACGTCACCACTCTACGGATGGCACGCCCGCCGCGGCACTCCGCCCGGCGACACGGCTCGGGAAGACGGCTCGGAACGGTGGCTCGGGAAGGTGTGGCCCCGCGAGCTGACTCAGCGTCCGACGTCGGCGAGCTTCGCCCTGAGCTGCAGCACGGACTTGGTGTGGATCTGGCTGACCCGGCTCTCCGTGACGCCGAGGACGTTGCCGATCTCGGCAAGCGTGAGTCCCTCGTAGTAGTAGAGCGTGACCACGGTCTTCTCACGTTCGGGGAGGGTGTTGATGGCCCGAGCGAGCAGCCGGCGCAGTTCGCGGTCCTCGGCGATCTCGACCGGGTTCTCGGCGGCCGTGTCCTCGAGGGTGTCCATCAGGCTGAGCCGTTCGCCGCCCTCGCCGCCGACGTGCAGCAGCTCTTCCAGCGCGACCACGTTCGCCAGGGACAGCTGGCTGAACACGCTGTGGAGTTCTTCCAGCGCGATGCCCATCTCGTCGGCGACCTCCGCCTCGGACGGGGTGCGGCGCAGCTGTGCTTCGAGGGTGGCGTATGCGCGTTCGACGGCGCGGGCCTTCTGGCGTACGGAGCGTGGGATCCAGTCCAGCGCGCGCAGCTCGTCGATCATCGCGCCGCGGATGCGGGTGATGGCGTAGGTCTCGAACTTGATGGAGCGTTCGGGGTCGAATTTCTCGATGGCGTCGATCAGTCCGAAGACTCCGGAGGAGACGAAGTCGGCCTGCTCGACGTTGGGTGGCAGTCCGACGCTGACGCGGCCGGCGACGTACTTGACCAGCGGGGAGTAGTGCAGGATCAGCTGCTCCCGCAGTCGCCCGTCGCCAGATGCCTTGTAGGAGCGCCACAGCTCGTCGAGCGAGCTGGGTGGGGCGGGGCGCACGCTGCCGCGTGCGGCGGGTGGTACTGCCGCACGATCAGACCCGGAGGTGTGCTGGGGCATTCGTCGCCTTGAGCCGTTCTGCCGAGACGGGGTGGATGGATGCATGAGGGTTGAATTTGCCTGTGAGCGTAGCGTGACCGGAGTGTCGCGGTACGCGAGGAAGCCAGGTTCGGGGGTGCGCAGATACGTTCCGCTGCCCGCACCTCAGGGTTACCTCGTACGGCGTGTCGACACCCGGATACGGTGCCGGGTGCACGCGTTCGGGGGGTCGTGCGGGCGGGCGCGGTGACGCGGCGCGCGGGAGCCCGGGGCCGCGTGGGGCCACATGGGGGTCACCCCACGGGTCGGACTCATACGCCGAAGCATGGCAAACCTGGATTCTGCGGTCATTCCCCTCACCCTTTCACCCGTTCGCCCCAGGTCAAGTACCGCCTCGCCGGGAACCGTCGGTCCTCTCGGCGCGTCGCGTCAACTCCCAGCGGTCGCCGCACCTTTGCACGAATCCCAGGGCCTGCAGCTCGAGGAGTTTGCCGTGGGCGACGTCGCGGGGAATGCCCGCTTCCCGGGCGAGGTGGGGGGCGTCCGCGCTGCCGCGAGCCGGCAGCGCTTCCCACAGGCGGGCCGCGACCGGGTCCAGGAGGTCGCGGACGAGTGTCGGCCCGCGCCTCTCGGGGGCGAGGTCGCCGATGGCGCCGACGAGTTCGATGACCTCGTCCGCGTCGGTGACCACCGTGGCCTCGCCGCGCAGGAGTTGGTGGACGCCGGCGGACAGGCCGCTGGTGACGGGCCCCGGCATGCCCATCGTGAACCGTCCGAGGCTGGTCGCCCGCCGGGCGGTGACCAGTGAGCCGCTGCGGAGTTCGGCCTCCACGACGACGGTGCCTCTGGTCAGCGCGGCGATCACCCTGTTGCGTTGGATGAAGCGGCTGCGGGTGGGGTGTTCGCCGGGCGGTAACTCGGCGACCACCAGGCCCTGTTCGATGATCCGTCCGATCAACTCGGTGTGGCCGCGCGGGTAGATGTAGTCGACGCCGGAGGCGAGTACGGCGACGGTGGCGCCGTCCGCGGCCAACGCACCACGGTGGGCTGCACCGTCGACGCCGTAGGCAGCCCCGGAGACCACGGTCCAGCCGCGGTCGGCGAGTCCGGCGCTGAGGGCGGTGGCCAGGTGGGCACCGTATTCGGTACAGGCTCGTGCGCCGACGACGGCCACGGAGCGCAGCGCCCACATCCGGAGGTTGGTTCTCCCGCGCACCCACAGGCCGATGGGGCGGGCGTCTCCGAGGTCGTCCAGCTGGCCGGGCCACTCCTCGTCGTTGGGGCAGATGAAGCGGCCGCCGAGTGCGGTGACCGCGGCGAGGTCCTCTTCGGGGCGTGCCCGGGAGGCCCGCAGCCTCAGGCCCGCGATCTTCGTCGGGCTTGCGCCTGGGGGCGGATGGGCGTCGTCGTCGGACAGCGCCTGCCACAGGGCTACGGGGCCCATCTGCCGCAGCCAGCGGCCGGCGGTCTCATCGCCTGGTTCGAGGATCCGGGTGAGGGCGGCGCGGGCCGTGCGCTGTGGATCGTGGTCCGCGGGGGGAGCGGGTGGCCGGGCGGGCGCCGGGCGCGGTGCGGAGCGTGGCGCGGCGGCCGCCGGCAGCGGGTGGTCCGGGGCGGTCGTCGGATCGGGCACGCGGCTCGTGTCGTCCGCCGCGCCTTGCGGTCCGTGGGTGGCGAAGCCCCATGCGTCGATTTTGTGGTTGCCGGGTCCGTTCATGGCTCACCCCTGCCCGTCCGGCGGCCGGACGGCCGCGGTCTCCGGTTCGCCGGCACCTGCGGCTCCGCCTGTGCCACTGCCACCGCCCACCGCCATCGGGGCCCCGCGGCGGACGCCGGTCCGCAGTTCCAGGGCCCAGTCGACGTCTTCCCGAGTCGGGCGGTCGCGGCCGGCGAGGTCGGCGGCGGTCCAGGCGACGCGGAGGACGCGGTCGAGTCCGCGGGCGGTGAGCAGGCCGCATTCGAGATCGCGTTCCGCCTGGGCCAGGGCGCCGGGGTGGACCTGCCAGCGGGTTCGGAGCTCATGTCCGGGGATCTCGCTGTTGGTCCGCCAGGGAGTGCCGATGAGGCGGGCCTCGGCGCGTTCGCGAGCCGCCCGTACGCGTTCGGCCACGGTGGCGGTGGATTCGGCGCGGCGGCCGAGCGCGATCAGTTCGGAGCGGGCGACCGGTTCCACGCAGATCCGCAGGTCCACCCGGTCCATCAGCGGCCCGGAGAGGCGGGCGCGGTAGCGGCGGACGGAGGACGGGCGGCATTCGCAGCCGCCGCCGACGGTGCCGTGCCGCCCGCAGGGGCAGGGGTTGGCTGCGAGGGCGAGGAGGAACCGGGCCGGCATGCGCATCATCCCGGCGGCCCGGGCGACGACGACGTGCCCGGATTCCAGGGGCTGGCGCAAGGCGTCCAGGACGCGGGGGCTGCACTCGGCGGCCTCGTCCACGAAGAGCACGCCGTGGTGGGCGAGGGATACGGCTCCGGGGCGGGGCAGGCCGCTGCCGCCACCCACGAGGGAGGCCATCGTCGCGGAGTGGTGCGGGGCGCAGTAGGGCGGCCGGTGGACCAGCGGCTGTCCCGGCGGGAGGGTGCCCGCTACCGAGTGGACGGCGGTGACCTCCAGGGATTCCTTGGGGCCCAGCGGTGGCAGCAGTCCTGGGAGGCGTTCGGCGAGCATGGTCTTGCCGGCGCCGGGTGGGCCTTTGAAGAAGATGTGGTGGCGTCCGGCGGCGGCCACCTCCAGTGCTCTGCGGGCACCGTGCTGGCCTGCGACATCCGCGAGGTCGGGGGTGTGGTCGCCGCGTGGCAGGCCCGCGCCGGCGCTGGTGCCTGGCACGGCCAGTCCGGCCAGTAGCGGGTCGGGCCGGCCTTCTTCCGGCCGGTCCTCCTCCTCGGGCACCGGCTCGTCGGCGAGGACGGCGATCAGCTGGCGCAGGCTGCGGACGCCGAGGACGGAGATGCCGGGCACGAGTGAGGCCTCGGCGACGGTCCGTTCCGGGACGACGACCTGGCGGTACCCGGCGTCGGCAGCAGCGAGGACGGCGGGCAGCACGCCGCGTACGGGGCGGACGCGGCCGTCCAGGCCCAGTTCGCCGATCATCATCAGGTCGGTGAGTTCGCGGGGGTCAAGGCGCTCGGCGGCGCCAAGGACTGCGCAGGCCACGGCCAGGTCGAATCCGCTGCCGCTCTTGGGTACCGATGCCGGGCTGAGGCCGACGGTGAGCTTCTTCTGCGGCCATTCGGCGCCGGAGTTCACGACGGCGGCGCGCACTCGGTCCCTGGACTCGACCAGGCTCTTGTCGGGGAGCCCTACGAGGGTGAAGGCCGCGACGCCGGGTTCCAGGTCGGCTTGGACCTCGACGACGACGCCTTCGACCCCGACCAAGGCGACGGAGCAGGTGCGGGCGAATCCCATTTACGCCACCCCCCGTGCGTGCTGGACGACGGGGGCGCCGCGCGGCGGCAGGAGGACACCGATGACGTCGATCCGGACGCCGCCGGGTGGTGGGCCGCCGTGCCGCTCCAGCCAGCGCTCGGCCAGCAGGCGCAGGCGGGCGGTCTTCTCGGGGCGTACGGCTGCCATGGGGTGTTCGTAGCGGCCGGCGCGACGGGTTTTGACCTCGCAGACCACCAGGGCGTCGCCGTCCGAGGCGACGATGTCGATCTCGCCTTCCCGGCAGCGCCAGTTGCGGTGCAGGATCCGCATCCCGGCCTCGACGAGCTGCCGGGCGGCCAGGTCCTCGCCGTAGCGGCCGAGTGCCCGTCTGCGGATGTCGGCGGGCTTGGCCGCCGGTGGCGTGGCGGCCGGTGGCCTGCCCGCCGCGGGCCGGCGGGCCGCACGAGACCTGGCGCGCCGCCTGCCCCGCGCCCCGTCCCGCGGGCCCCTGGCCGGCGCGTCGCACCTGGCCCGCGTGTCGCGCCTGGTCTGTGTGGCGTCCCTGGTCTGTAGGCCGTCCCCGGTCCGTACCCTTTGCCCGGCCCGTACGTGATCCCCGGTCTGTAGGTCGCCCCCAGCCCGTACGTCGTCCCCGGTCCGTACCTCATCCCCGGCCGTGCGGCCGGCCTGCATGGCGTTCATGCGGTACCACCTCCGGCACCGACTGTGACGCCCTCGCCACGATCTTTTGGATCTTGGTGGACAGTGAGCCGATTGTGGATAACTCGCTCACCCACACGTGTCACCCAGGGCGCACGGTCGACCGAGTCGACCGACGGAGGGCGCGCCAGATGCCCGGCTGCCCCCCCCCCCCGCAGGCCGCGGTCGGCTCAGCTCCCCGGCAGGTCCAGATCGCTCTTGTTGAGCTCCTCGATGTTCACGTCCTTGAACGTCAGGACGCGCACCTGCTTGACGAAGCGAGCCGGGCGATACATATCCCAGACCCAGGCGTCAGCCATCGAGACCTCGAAGAAGACCTCGCCCTGTACGGAGTGCACCTGCATCTCGTAGTCGTTGGTGAGGTAGAAGCGCCGCTCGGTCTCGATCACATATTTGAACAGACCGACGACGTCGCGGTACTCCCGGTAGAGCTTCAGCTCCATCTCGGTCTCGTACTTTTCGAGGTCCTCGGCGCTCATGGCAGATCCCCTTCAGCCGTGCGTCCCCCTATTGTGCGTCAGACCCTCTCGGTCTCCAGCTGCACTGGCGCACTGGGGGGCCCTTCGTCGAGCAGCGTGCGCAGCAGCTCGGCGAGTCTGGTCGGATACACCGTCTCATGGGACGCGGACAGTTCCTCCGAAGTCCACCACCTGAGCCCCGAGACGCTGCGCCGTTCCAGGTCCGTGTGCCCGCCGGTGTCGGTGGCGGTCCGGGCGGTCCTGCCCAGGTAATACCACTCGTCCTGCTCCCAGCGCCGCCCGTCGAAGGGAAAGGCGCAATGCCGCTTCCACAGGACCGGACCGAGGACGACGTCGGTGATCCCGGTCTCCTCGGCGAGTTCGCGCCGGGCGGCCTCCTCACGGCTCTCGTCGCCCTCCAGACCACCGCCCGGGGTGAACCACCAGGTCTCGGTGGGGCGGTCCGGTTCGAAGCCGTGGAGCAGCAGGATCCGGTCATCGGGGTCGAGCAGCACGACGCGGGAGACCTGCCGTACGCCGGCCGGGTCCGGCTTCTCGGGGACCGGGGGCCCGCTGCCCTCGGTCGGCCTCCCGTCGCCCCGCTCACCCACGTCGACGCGCCCTGCGCCGGGCGATCGGCCCGTAGGCCGCACCGCCGAGGATGAGGACCGCGCCGGCGACCACGGCGAGGGTGATGGGCTGCAGAGGTCCGGGTTGGGAGGTGCCACCGGGGAGGGCGGAGAAGCCGGCCGGGCGCTGCATCATCCCGATACTGCCCAGGGGCCAGGCGCGGGCGTCGACCCGGGCCTGGACGGCGCTGCGCGGCACCGAGCCGTGGTCGCCGTCGGTGAGGTGGACACGGGAGTCGAGGGAGTCGCTGCGGTGGTCGCCGAGGAGGAAGAGCTGGCCGGCGGGCACCGTGGCCTTGAAGCCGATAGGCGAGGCGGGGCCGCTGCCCTGCAGATACGGTTCTTCGACGGGGATCCCGTTGACGGTGAGCCGGCCCTGCTTGGTGCAGCAGGAGACCTTGTCACCGCCGGTGCCGACGACGCGCTTGACCATCGGCAGATCGCCCCACGCGGAGTCCTGGAAGACGACGATGTCGCCGCGGCGTATCTCGGAGCCGTCCACCCGCTCGGCCATGACCCTGGCCCCGGCCGCGATCGTCGGGGACATCGAATCGGTCGGCACCGTGTAGGGGCGGTAGGTCAGCGCGCCCCATACGAAGCCGCCCAGGAACAGCAGACAGCCGAGGGCCACGGCCAGACCGGACAGCACACTGCCCGTGGTCCGGCCGCGGCCGTCGGTCCTGCGTTCCGTACTGCTGCTCATCCCAGCTCCCACCCCGCGGACCGGTCCGCGTCGAAGATCCGGGACGGCACCTTACCTGGGGGTACGCTCTCCGGTCAGCCTCCGGCGGCGCCACATGACCAGCGGCACCGCGCCGGCGAGGCCCAGAGCGGCCGGGGCCGCCGCCATCGCCTTGTCGATCCCGGGCTGGTCGAAGGTGTCCGGCACCGGCAGGGTCGCCCAGCGGTTGATGGGCCAGGCGATGGTGAACGCCCGGCCGACGACCTCGTCCTCCGACACCGTGCCGTTGCCCTTGAGGTTCTGGTGGTAGCGGGAGTCGAGGGAGTCGTCACGGTGGTCGCCCATCACCCAGATCCGCCCCTCGGGGACGTGGATCGGGCCGAAGGCGCGGTCACCGCAGGGCGTGGCGCCGGGGAAGATGTAGGAGTCTTCCTTGAGTGCCTTGCCGTTGACCTTGACCGGGCCGCTGCCGTGGCACTCGACCGTGTCGCCGCCGACCGCGATGACCCGCTTGATCAGGTCCTTCTCCTCGGCCGAGGGCATCAGGCCGATGAAGCTCAGGACCTTCTGGACGGGGTTGGGCTCGGGCGTCGGGGTTTCGTTCAGCCAGCCGCCCGGGTCGTGGAAGACGACGACCTCGCCGCGCTGCGGCTTGGAGCCGAACCACGGCGTCAACTTGTCGACCAGGACCCGGTCCCCGCGCTGCAGGGTGTCCTGCATCGAGTCGGACGGGATGGAGAACGCCTGCACCAGGAACGTCTTGATCAGCAGCGCCAGGAGCAGGGCGATACCGATGAGGATCGGCAGCTCTTTCCAGAAGGCGCGCGGCTTCTTGGCCTTCTTCACGCTGCCGCCCGCCTCCTCGTCCGCTGCCTGGTCCGACGTATCGGGCCTCTCCGAAGTGTCCGGCTTGCTCAACGGCACCCCGCGCTGCGGCTCCGACTGTGACTGTGATCGTGACTGATGCACGGAACTCGCCGCCGGCTGCGGGGTCTCACCGCGTCTTGCCGGCTCTTCGGGCTCTTCGGTTCCGGACCGCGCGCCGACCGCCAAGTCCCCCACATCTGCTCCTTACTCCACGCACTCGCCCGCCCGTCAGCCGGTGCAGGCCCACCACTCCCATAACGAGCGGGAGTTCCGCAGGGGTCGGGAGTACGGTCAAACTCTCGGGTGACACCCTATGCGGCACATCCGCCGCGGACGCCCTGGCGCCCGGCGCGTCGCGCACGGTTGCGAAGGTGTCCGGCTCTTCGAGGCGCCGCCAGTGGCTGAACGGCCAGGCGATCACCACGGCCCGGCCCACGACATTGTCCTCCGAGACCGTGCCACGGTACGGCTCGCTCAGGTGGAAGCGCGAATCCGCGGAGTCCGAACGGTGGTCGCCCATCACGAAGATGCGTCCGGTGGGGACGTTCACGGTGAACTTGATCTGGGAGGGCGGGTTCCCCGGATGGACGTACGGCTCGGTCAGCGGGGTGCCGTTGACGGTGACCCGGCCCTGCTTGTCGCAGCATTTGACGGTGTCGCCGCCGACCGCCACCACCCGCTTGATCAGGTCCTGCTCATCGGCCGACGGCAGCAGTCCGATGAAGGTCATGGCGTCCTTGACCGGCTGGAAGGCGCCCCCGTCGTCGGCGGGCTTGACCTGCTCCCCCTTGAGCCAGTTGCCGGGGTCCTTGAAGACGACGACATCGCCGCGCTCCGGCTTGGAGCCGAACCAGGGGGTGAGCTTGTCGACCAGAACCCGGTCGCCGATCTTGATCGTCTGCTCCATGGAGCCCGACGGGATGACGAACGCCTGGACGAGGAAGGTCTTCAGGACGAGGGCGATGGCCAGCGCCACGCCGATGAGGATGGGGATTTCCTTGAGGTAGGAGCGCTGCCTGCGGCGCTTGATGCGCTTGGCCTGGCGCCGCCGCTCGGCCCGTCCGCCGGTGGCGGGCCGGCGTGGCTGCCGGCCGTCCTCGCCGGCTCCCTGGGGTTCGCCGGGCGCCGCGGAGTCGCCGTATCCGCCCGCGGAGTCGCCGTACCCGCCCACGGAGCCGCTGCTGGGGCCGTCGGCGCCGCGTCCGGGCCTGCCGGCGCTCTGCCGCCCGTGGCGGGGGCGTCCGCGGCTACCCATGGGGGCCTGCCGCGGCGGGTATCCGGTCGAAGGACCCTGGCGCGTCGATGGTGCGCCAGCGGCCGACCGGCCAGGTGATCAGCTCCGCGCGGCCGATGACCTTGTCGACGGGGACCGTGCCGCCGCCCGGTTGGCCGAGGTGGTCGCGGGAGTCGCTCGACTTGGCACGGTGGTCCCCCATGACCCACAGCTTGCCCTCGGGCACCACGATGTCGAACTCCACCGAGGACGGCGCGTCCCCCGGGTGGAGGTAGCCCTCGCTCACGGGCTCACCGTTCACTTCGATCCGCCCCCGTCTGTCGCAGCAGGTCACATGGTCACCGCCGATGCCGATCACGCGCTTGACGTAGTCGGTCTCGGCGGGCCGGGCCAGGCCCAGCGCCGCGCCGGCTCCGCGCAGCAGCCCCGTGACGGGATTCTCCCCCTGCTCCCTGTGAACGAAAGACCCGGTGCCGTCGAACACCACCACATCGCCCCGCGCGGGCTCGCTGCCGAAACGGTACGCCAGCTTGTTGACCAGCACCCGGTCCCCGATCTGCAGGGTGTTCTCCATGGAGGAGCTGGGGATCAGAAAGGGCTGTGCGACCACCGCGCTGAGCAGCAGGGCGAACGCCAGGCACAGCGCGAACAGGGTGACCGGCCGCTGGCGCAGGCGGGCGGCACGGGTGAGGAAACGCGCGAAGCGCGACCCCTGCTCCGACCCCTTGTCGGGGGTGGGAGAGGAGTCGCGCTCCGTCAGCTGTGCGTCGGTGTCCATCGGGGCCCGAGCCTATCCGGCCACGTCCGGACATCGGACGCGAGAGGCGCTTTGCGTTGCCCTGGCGCAAAAAATCGCGCTCCGGGCGGCGCGGCTCAGCTCTCGCGCTTCTCCTTGATCTTGGCAGCCTTGCCGCGCAGCTCACGCAGGTAGTACAGCTTGGCGCGACGGACGTCACCGCGGGTCACGACCTCGATCTTCTCGACGATCGGGGTGTGCACCGGGAAGGTGCGCTCGACGCCGACGGAGAAGCTGACCTTGCGGACCGTGAAGGTCTCGCGCACGCCGGAGCCCTGGCGGCGGATGACTACGCCCTTGAACTGCTGCACACGCGAGCGGTTGCCCTCGATGACGCGGACGTGGACGTTGACGGTGTCACCCGGGCGGAAGGCCGGGATGTCGCTGCGCAGCGACGAGGCGTCGACGGAGTCGAGAAGGTGCATGACCTACTGCTTTCTTCGTTGATGCCACAGGTCATCAACGGGATATCGGAGAGGATGTTTCGGTTGCCGTTCCGTCGGGCGGGCGTCGTTCCCCCTGTGGCAGGGGCGCGCGCCGGACGCACACAGCAGCGGCCTATTCTTCCACGGCCTCGCTCGTACGCCCAAATCGGCCGTCCTCGCCCGCCGACCAGCCCAGAGCGGCGAGGATCGCGCGGTCGTGTTTGTCGAACGCGGCGGGGTCGGCGCGCTCGATCAGATCGGGGCGGTTGCGGTCGGTGCGGCGGAAGGCCTCGTCGCGGCGCCAGCGGGCGATCTTGCCGTGGTGGCCGCTGAGCAGCACCTCGGGGATGGTGCGGCCGCGCCACTCGGGAGGCTTGGTGTAGACGGGGCCCTCCAGGAGGTCGGCCATCGCGCCGGGGGCGAAGGAGTCGTCCTGGTGGGAGGCGGCGTTGCCGAGGACGCCGGGCAGCAGCCGGGCGATGGCCTCGACCATGACCAGCACCGGGGCCTCGCCGCCGGCGAGTACGTAGTCGCCGATGGAGACCTCGCGCACGTCGAGGCGCTCGCCGTACTCCTCGATGACGCGGCGGTCGATGCCCTCGTAGCGGGCCGGGGTGAACACCAGCCAGGGCTTGGCAGACAGTTCGACGGCGAGCCGCTGGGTGAAGGGCTCACCGCTGGGGGTGGGGACGACGATGACCGGCGCGCCGTCGCCGGAGGCCAGGATCGTGTCGAGCGCCTCGCCCCACGGCTCGGGCTTCATGACCATGCCGGGGCCGCCCCCGTAGGGGGTGTCATCGACGGTGTTGTGCTTGTCGTGCGTCCATGCGCGCAGGTCGTGGACGCGCACATCGAGCTGTCCGCGGGCCCGGGCCTTGCCGACGAGGGAGACGTTCAGCGGCTCGAGGTACTCGGGGAAGATCGTGACGACGTCGAGCCGCATCAGCTGTCCTCGCGGCTGGAGGCGATCTCCGCCTGGCTGTCGTCGAGCAGGCCGGGCGGCGGATCGATCACCGCGCGCTGCGCCTCCAGGTCGATCTCGGGGACGATCTCGGAGACGAAGGGGACCATGACCTCGCTGCCGTCGGGACGCCCGACGATCAGCAGGTCCTGGTAGGGCAGGTGGGAGATCTCGGAGATCCGGCCGACGACGGTGCCGTCGCGGGTGACGACGTCGAGGTCGATCAGCTGGTGGTCGTAGAACTCCTCGGGGTCCTCAGGGACCTCCTCGGGGTCGATCTCCGCGATCAGCAGGGTGTTGCGCAGCGCCTCGGCGGCGGTGCGGTCCGCGACGCCCTCGAAGCGCAGCAGCAGCCGGCCGCTGTGCACCCGGCCGGTCGCGATGGTCAGCGGACCGACGGAGGACGGGTCGGTGGCCAGGACGGCGCCCGGGCCGAGCCGCAGTTCGGGCTCGTCGGTGCGTACCTCGACGGTGACCTCGCCCTTGATGCCGTGGGCGCGGCCGATCCGTGCCACTACCAACTGCACGCTTGTCTCTCCCTTACGTGTGCCTACGGCAGGGGCCCGTAGACGACTGCGGGCCGGGGAGGCCCGAAGCCCTCCCCGGCCCGAGCCGGTGTTCAACTTGTCAGCGGACCTGGTCCACGTCGACGAGGTCGACGCGGATGCCCCGGCCGCCGATGGCGCCCACGACGGTCCGCAGTGCACGGGCGGTACGGCCGTTGCGGCCGATCACCTTGCCGAGGTCGTCGGGGTGGACCCGGACCTCGAGCACGCGCCCGCGACGCAGGGTGCGCGAGGCTACCTGCACGTCGTCGGGGTTGTCGACGATGCCCTTGACGAGGTGCTCGAGGGCTTCCTCGAGCATGCTCAGGCCTCGGTCGACTCAGAGGTGGACTCGGCCGCAGCCTCGTCCGCCTTCTTGTCAGCCTTCTTCGCCTTCGGGGTGATGGCCTCACCCTTCGGCTCGTCACCGGAAGCCTTGGCGGCGGCCTCGAAGAGGGCGCGCTTGTCGGCCTTCGGCTCGGCGACCTTCATCGGCGCCGGGGCGGGCAGGCCCTTGAACTTCTGCCAGTCGCCGGTGACCTTGAGGATGGCCAGAACGGGCTCGGTCGGCTGCGCGCCGACGCTCAGCCAGTACTGGGCACGCTCGGAGTCGACCTCGATGCGGGAGGGGTTCTGCACCGGGTGGTACAGACCGATCTCCTCGATGGCCCGGCCGTCACGGCGGGTGCGGGAGTCGGCGACGACGATGCGGTAGTGAGGCGCACGGATCTTGCCCAGACGCTTCAGCTTGATCTTGACTGCCACGGAAGTGGTGTCTCCTGGTCTTGACGTGGTGGGGCACAACGAGATGCCACGTGGGGTTGCGGTACTCGGGTGCCCGATGGACGCGTCAGCCGGAGGAGAGAGGGGTCCTGTGCGACTGTCGAGTACAGCTAGCCATTGTGCCACACGCCTTCGGGTCAGCCGACCGCGGCCACCTCGGGGATCCGGAAGGGCTTGCCGCAGCCGCCGCAGACGATCGGTGCCTGGGCCAGCACGGACGGCACGACACGGACGTTGCGCCCGCAGTCGCAGACGGCCTTGACGCGTACGCCGCCTCCGGAGGAGCCGTGCCGGGCGGCCGGGCCGCGGAAGCTGCGGGCGGTGTCCGTCGCGGTCGCGGCCGTGTGCGCCTTGAGGGCTCTGGTGAGCCGTTCGATGGTGGGGCGGTAGCGCCTCCTGGCTTCGGGGTTGAGGGTGACCAGCGAGAAGCCACTGCTGGGGTGCGGCTCGTCGGCATGGTCCAGGCCCAGCTCCTCGGCGATCGCCAGGAATCGGCGGTTGTGGTAGCGGCCAGCCCGGGAGGTGTCGCGGACGCCGCGGGCGGCGGCGATGCCGTGGACGGCCTCATGGAGCAGCCGTTCGAAGGAGAGCTCGGCGCCACAGGCGGACGAGGACTCTCCGATCAGGGACTCGGGCGCGGCCAGGTCCGGCAGCTCGGGGTGGTGCCGTTGAATATCGGCCCAGGCGAGCGCCAGCTCGGCGGCGAGAACAGGCGGTGTCGTGCTCACGTCGTGACAACGAGCCGGGGTCGCCGAGTGTTCCGATTCCGGGCCATCCCAAATAATTTGCACGTACCAGTCAGTTTCCGGTCATGGGTCGTGGGGAGGGCCGGGTGCGTCGATCTGCGCAGAAGGCGCCCAGCAGCCCGCAAGCCGGTACGTACCACCATGTACGCCGCATGGCGTAGCCGGTCGTCTGCCACCTCGACGATCACCGCGGCGATGGTACGGGGCGAACCTGTGCCCGTCGGCACCGGGCCGTATCCCACCGTAGGGCCGTCGGGGGGTGCCCGGGCGGGGAAGTCGGGGGGCGCGCGGAGCATCCAGGTGGCGGGCGTTGCCGTGGCGGATCCGCCGGGGTCGGGGCACGCTGGAACGGCGCTCGGGGGTGCGGGCCCGGCGCATACAGGGGCGCGCGGGAGACAATCCCGGCGCACACCCTGGACGCCCGGACGGATGCGCAGTTGTCTGGATTGCGGGGGCGCACAACGCGCGAACACGGGGGCGATCGGTACGGAACAGCTTCGGTTCTCGGCGAATAGGGGCGCTATCGATGTCACCCACGCTCGTACGGCACCAGCTTCCGAACTCCGGGTCCGTGCACGGCGACGACCCGCCCTCGCCGGCCGGGGCGCGGGCGCGCACCCGTGACTGGGCCGAGATCCAGGAGCGGATGCTCGTGCCGCTCTACGAAGCCGCGTACGACCGTCTGGGGGTCGGCCCCGGCACCCGTCTGCTGGGGCTCGGCTGTGGCTCCGGGCTTGCGCTGCTGCTCGCGGCGGGGCGGGGGGCGCAGGTCAGCGGCGTGGATGCGGACGAGTCCCGGTTGGAGCTGGCGCGCGAGCGGCTCACGGCGGACGGCACACCGGAGCACACGCGGGTGGTCAGCGGTGGGCTGGAGGCGGCGGCGTCCGGGAGCGCCGCCTTCAATGTGGTCACCGCCTTCCATCCGGTGGGCTGCGTGAGCTCCGTCGAGGGGCTGACGGCGTCGCTGACCGCGGCGGCCGGGCTGGCGGAGCGCGGCAGCGCGGTGGTGCTGGGCGGCTGGGGCCCGGTGGAGCGCTGTGCGACGGCGGGGGTGCTGCGGGTGGCGCAGCGGCTGGCCGATCCGCTGCGTACGGCGGGTGGCTGGCGCCCGAGCGGCCGGGACGACCTGGAGGAGCTGGCGGAGCGGGCCGGGCTGCGGCCCGACGGTTCGGGGCGGGTGGCCTGCCCGTTCGGGTATGCGGACCTGTCCAGCGCGGTGCGCGGGCTGCTGTCCACGGGGCTGTTCGACGCGGCGCTGGAGGTGACCGAGCAGCGCCAGGTGGAGAAGGAGCTGGCGGAGGCGCTGCATCCGTATCAGCGGGAGGACGGGGCGGTCTGGATGCCGAACGTGTTCCGGTATCTGATCGCGCGGACCCGGTAGCGCGCGGAGCCGCGGAACGCGCGAGCCCCCGGCCGCACCGTGGTGGCCAGGGGCTCGTGAGCCGTAGTGAGGGGCCGGCTCAGCCCATGAACTTCTTGAACTCCTCGGGCAGTTCGAAGTTCTGCGGGTCCTGGCCGCCCTGCGGCAGGCCCAGGGGGTTGCCGGACTGGGCGGCCTCGCGGCGGGCGGCCGCGGCCTCCTCCTCGGCCTTGCGCTTCATCGGGTTGCCGCTCTTGCGCTTGCCCTTGGCCTGCTTGACCTGCTTCTTCTTCCGGCCGGCGCCACCGCCCATGCCCGGCATCCCCGGCATCCCGGGCATGCCGCCGCCCTGGGCCATCTTCGACATCATCTTGCGCGCCTCGAAGAACCGCTCGACGAGGTTCTTGACCGTGCTGACGTCGACACCGGAGCCCTTGGCGATACGGGCCCGGCGCGAGCCGTTGATGATCGTCGGCTCCTGGCGCTCGGCCGGGGTCATCGACTTGATGATGGCGGCGGTGCGGTCGACCTCGCGCTCGTCGAGGTTGTTGATCTGGTCCTTCATCTGGCCCATGCCGGGCAGCATGCCGAGCAGCTTGGAGATGGAGCCCATCTTGCGGACCTGCTCCATCTGGGCCAGGAAGTCGTCGAGGGTGAACTCCTTGGGGCCCTTCGCCAGCTTGGCCGCCATCTTCTCGGCCTCGGCCTGGCTGAAGGTCTGCTCGGCTTTCTCGATCAGGCTGAGCATGTCGCCCATGCCGAGGATGCGGGACGCCATGCGGTCCGGGTGGAACGCGTCGAAGTCGTCCAGCTTCTCGCCGTTGGAGGCGAACATGATCTGCTTGCCGGTGACGTGCGCGATGGAGAGCGCGGCGCCACCGCGGGCGTCACCGTCGAGCTTGGAGAGCACCACGCCGTCGAAGCCGACGCCGTCGCGGAAGGCCTCGGCGGTGTTGACCGCGTCCTGGCCGATCATCGCGTCGACGATGAAGAGGATCTCGTCGGGGCTGACCGCGTCCCGGATGTCCGCGGCCTGCTGCATCATCTCGGCGTCGATGCCGAGGCGGCCGGCGGTGTCGACGATGACGACGTCGTACTGCTTGGTCCGCGCGTGCTCGATCGAGTCCTTGGCCACCTGGACGGGGTCGCCGACGCCGTTGCCCGGCTGGGGGCCGTAGAAGGCGACGCCCGCGCGCTCGGAGACGACCTGGAGCTGGTTGACGGCGTTGGGGCGCTGGAGGTCGCAGGCGACCAGCAGCGGGGCGTGGCCCTGCCCCTTGAGCCAGCGGCCGAGCTTTCCGGCCAGGGTGGTCTTACCGGCACCCTGGAGACCCGCGAGCATGATCACGGTCGGCGGCTGCTTGGCGAAGCGCAGCCGGCGGGTCTCGCCGCCGAGGATGCCGATGAGCTCCTCGTTGACGATCTTGATGACCTGCTGGGCGGGGTTCAGCGCCTGGGAGACCTCGGAGCCGGTGGCCCGCTCCTTGACCTGCTTGATGAAGGCCCGGACGACGGGGAGGGCGACATCGGCCTCGAGCAGCGCGATGCGGATCTCGCGCGCGGTGGCGTCGATGTCCGCCTCGCTCAGGCGGCCCTTGCCCCGGAGGCTTTTGAAAGTACTCGCCAAGCGGTCGGAAAGCGTATCGAACACGGCGGTCGTCGATCCTCGGGGTCGGGGGCGGGGTCCAGTCGGGTTCTAGGGTATCCGGCCTGGCAAGCGAACCGTTCCGGCCCGGTTTCCCGCGGCGGCTGGGACGGCGCACCGGCCCGCCCCTCGCCCGTAGGGCCGACGCCCGTCCGTACGCCTACTGGAGCGCGGCCTCCACGGCCGCCGCGACCTTCTGGGCCTCCCCCTCCGCGAGCGGCGCCCCGTCCGTCCCCGTGACGTAGAACGCGTCGACCGCGTTCGCCCCCAGCGTGCTGATGTGCGCGCTGCGCACGGCGACGCCGGCGGTCTCCAGGGCGCGGCCGATGCGGTGCAGCAGGCCGTGGGCGTCCTGGGCGCGGACCTCGATGACGGTCGCGGTGCGGGAGCTGCCGGTGGCGACGGTGACCCGGGGCGGCGGGGCGAGCACGGCGCGCGAGCGGCGGGCGTAGGCGCGTTCGCGCTCGGCGAGGCGGGCGGGGATGTCGAGGGAGCCGTCCAGGGCGCGGACGAGGTCGGCGCGGAGCCGGTCGGCCTCCGGCAGCGACCCGTATTCGGCCGCCACCCGCCAGCTCAGCAGCAGGACCGGGCCCTGGCCGATGGGGTCGAGGAAGAGCAGGTCGGCGGCGCGCACGGTGAGGCGGTGCAGGGCCAGTACGCCGGCCGCGGCGGGCAGTACCCCCGGCTGGTCGGGTACCGCCATCAGCAGTTCGACGCCGACCGGCTCCTGTGCGGGCGCCTCGTCCGCGGCCCCGGTGGGCGGCTCGGCGCGGGTACGCAGGGACAGGACGGGGCCACCGGTGCGTCCGGCCTCTATGGCCAGCCGCTCCTGCTCCGCGGTCGGCTCGTCCGCGCCGCGTACCTCCGGCTCGGGCTCCCCCGCGAGCCGGGCGGCGACCCTCTTGACCAGGTCGGCGACGAGTCCGCCGCGCCAGGCGCTCCAGGCGGCGGGGCCGGTGGCCAGCGCGTCGGCCTCGGTCAGGGCGTGCAGCAGTTCGAGGGTCTGGGTGCCGCCGACCGCGTCGGCGACCGCCCCGACGGTCTCCGGGTCGTCCAGATCGCGCCGGGTGGCGGTCTCGACGAGCAGCAGGTGGTGCCGTACGAGGGTGGCGATCACCGAGGTGTCGCGGGCGTCGAAGCCGAGCCGGCCGGCCACGTCGCGGGCGATGGTCTCGCCGGCCACCGAGTGGTCGCCGGGCCAGCCCTTGCCGATGTCGTGCAGCAGCGCGGCGACCAGCAGCAGGTCGGGGCGGTGCACCCGGCGGGTCAGCGCGGAGGCCCGTACGGCGGTCTCGACCAGATGGCGGTCCACGGTCCAGGTGTGGACGGGGTTGCGCTGCGGGCGGCAGCGGACCCGCTCCCAGTCCGGCAGCAGGCGGGTGACGATGCCCTCGGCCTCCAGGGCCTCCCATACGGGCACGGTGGGGGCGCCGGCCCCCAGGAGGGTGACCAGTTGCTCGCGGGCCTCGGCGGGCCACGGTACGGGCAGCGGGTGGGCGGCGGTCGCCGTGGCGCAGCGGCGGATGGCGTGGGTGGCCAGCGGCAGCCCGGCCTGGGCGGCCGCGGCGGCGGCGCGCAGCACCAGCACCGGGTCCCGCTCGGGGCGGGCGGTGCGGGCCAGCACCGCTTCGCCGTCGAGCTCGACCACGCCCTCGGCGAGCGGCGTGCGCTCCCCCTTGCCGGCGCCGCGGCCCGGCAGCAGGCCGCGCAGCACGGGTTTGACGGAGCGGGCGCGCAGCACCCGGCCGACCTCGCGCCAGGTCACATCGGCCGCGTAGGAGATCGTGCGGGCCGATTCGTAGGTCTGCCGCAGCAGGGCGTCGGAGTCCAGCATGCCGAGGGCCTCGGCGACCTGGTCGTGCTCCTGAAGCGAGAGCCGGTCGGTGGCCCGCCCGGTGGTCAGGTGCAGCGCGTCGCGGGTGTCGAGCAGGCGGGTGCGGGCGGCCTCCAGGCCACCGCGCGGGGCGTCGGCGAGCCAGGAGGCGGCCACCGCCCGGAGCGCGGTGGCGTCCCGCAGCCCGCCCCTGGCCTCCTTGAGGTCCGGTTCGAGGAGGTACTGCAGTTCGCCCTGCCGCTCGGCGCGCTCCTGGCACAGGGCGTGCAGCTCCGGCAGCCGCTTGGGGGCGCTCTCGCGCCAGTCGGCGTACGCCGCGGTGCGCAGTGCGGCGCTCAGTTCGGGGTCGCCGGCCAGGTGGCGGGCGTCGAGCAGGCCCAGCTGCACCTTGAGGTCCTCGCGGGCGGCCTTGCGGGCCTCGGCGGGGGTGCGTACGGAGTGGTCGAGGGCGAGGCCGAGGTCCCAGACGGGGTACCAGAGGTGGTCGGCGAGCGCGGCGAGGGCGCCGGGGTCGGCGCGGCCGTCGTGCAGCAGGAGCAGGTCCAGGTCGCTGCGCGGGGAGAGTTCGCCGCGCCCGTAGCCGCCGACGGCGACCAGGGCGGTACCGGAGAGGCCGGCGGCGGTGGCGTGCCGGGTCAGCAGGCCGGCGAGCCATTCGTCGGTCAGCCGGGCGAGGGCGGCGCGGCGCTCGGGGCCGGTGGGCTCCTTGTCCTGGAGGAGGCGCAGTCTGGCCGCGGGGTAGCCGCCTTCGGGGGCGGGCCCGCCCCCCGTGGGCGCTCCGGCCGGTCCTGCCGTTTCCTCGACGCTCTCCGTCAACTCCCGCGCTCCTTGGTCGTGTTGTCCCCTGCGGTCAGTGGTGGCCCCTGAGTCCCTCCGGTGAGTCCCCCCGGGGCTGGAGCTGCCTCGCGGCGCCTCCTTGCTTGCCTTGCGATGCCTCCTTACTGTTCCGGCAACGATTACGGAGAGTAATTAGTTCCGGGCGGTCTGCTACCGACCGTCGTCGTGCGGCCTGCCCGTCACGCATGGCCAGTCTGGTCCGGTACCCGGCCGCGCGGCCATCCGCCGCACGGGCGTCGCCGGTCCGGCTCCGGCCCGGGCGGCGGATGCCACCGCGGGGGCCGGAGCCGGGCCGTGAGCCGGTTACAGGGCGTCCGGCCCTCGTTCGCCGGTGCGCACCCGCACCGCGTCGTCGACGGGGACGGTCCACACCTTCCCGTCGCCGATCTTGCCGGTGCGGGCCGCCTTGACGACGATGTCCACCAGTTCCTCGGCGTCCGCGTCCTCGACCAGCACCTCGATGCGGATCTTCGGCACCAGGTCGACGGTGTACTCGGCGCCGCGGTACACCTCCGTGTGACCGCGCTGTCTGCCGTAGCCGCTGGCCTCGGTGACGGTCAGGCCGTGCACACCGAAGGCGTGCAGGGCGTTCTTCACCTCGTCCAGCCGGTGCGGCTTGATTACTGCCGTGATGAGCTTCACGCGTCCACCTTCTTGTTCAGTGCCTGGCCCAGTGCGGGTCCGGTGCGGGGCGCGGAGCCACCGCCGGCGCCGGCGAAGTCGTACGCCGTCTCGGCGTGCTCGGCCTGGTCGACACCGGCGATCTCCTCGTCCTCGCCGACCCGGAAGCCCATCACCAGGTCGATGACCTTGGCAAGGACGTAGGAGACGACCAGGGAGTACAGCAGCACGCAGACCACACCGATCGTCTGCTTGCCCAGCTGCTCGAAGCCGCCGCCGTAGAACAGGCCCTTGGCCTTGCTCTGCACCCCGCCGGTGGCGAACAGGCCGATCAGCAGCGATCCGGCGATGCCGCCGACCAGGTGGACACCGATCACGTCGAGGGAGTCGTCGTAGCCGAGCTTGTACTTGAGGTTGACGGCCATGGCACACAGCACACCGGCGATCACGCCGATGGCGATGGCGCCCAGCGGGCTGACCGAGCCGCAGGCCGGGGTGATCGCGACGAGTCCGGCGACCGCGCCGGAGGCTGCGCCGAGCGTGGTGAACGAGCCGTGCCGGAGCTTTTCGTACGCCAGCCAGCCGAGCATCGCGGCGGCGGTGGCGACCTGGGTGTTGACGAAGGCGACCGCGCCGATGCCGTCGTCGTTGCCGAGCCAGGAGCCGGCGTTGAAGCCGAACCAGCCGAACCACAGCAGGCCGGCGCCGAGCATCACCAGGGGCAGGCTGTGCGGCCGCATCGGGTCCTTCTTGAAGCCGATGCGCTTGCCGACGACCAGGATCGCGCCGAGCGCCGCGGCACCGGCGTTGATGTGCACGGCCGTGCCGCCGGCGAAGTCGATGACGCCCAGGTCGAACAGCCAGCCGCCCTCGGCCCACACCCAGTGGGCGACGGGGAAGTAGACGAGGGTGACCCACAGGGCGATGAACAGGGCCCAGGCGGTGAACTTGACCCGGTCCGCGAGGGCACCGCTGATCAGGGCGGGCGTGATGATCGCGAACATCAGCTGGAACACCGCGAAGACATAGACCGGGATGGTGGTCGCGCCCCACAGTTCGGTCAGTCCGATGCCGCTCAGGCCTGCGAAGTTGCCGTTCCAGCCGATGAGGCTGCCCTTGTCGGTGCCGAAGGCGAGTCCGAAGCCGTACAGGACCCAAAGGATGGTGACGATGCCCAGGCTGATGAAGCTCATCATCAGCATGTTGAGCACGCTCTTGACCCGGACCATGCCTCCGTAGAAGAAGGCGAGTCCGGGGGTCATGACCATCACCAGTGCGGAGCAGATCAGCATGAAGCCGGTGTTCGCCGGGCTGAGCGTCACCTTGTCTGCTGCGAGCGTCAGGATGCCTGGGGGCATCGGCGTCTCCTCGTCGTCGATGCGGCCCGTGCGGGCGTGTTTCTGGTGGGCCGACTTCGCGATGAGGTTGTCGCAGGGTGGTTTCGGCCAAACCTTGCGGGTGTTTCACCACCGTGACGAAGGCGGCGTCTGTGTTACGCCCCGATGAACTCCGCGATCAGCGCCGGTAGGTCCCGATTCACCCGTTCGCCCGCAGAACTGTTCGCCCGGGTCATCCCCTTCCCCGCCCAAGCCATCACTTGCGCCACCCCAACGGCGAGCGACCCCCTGCGCGAAAGCGGCGCCGGCTTAGGCGCAAAAAACAGAAACCGGCCGCGGACGCCGCCCGCATGACTGGCAGGGGGGAGCCGAGTCGGGCTGTACGGGGCGGCGGCCGCGGCCGGAGTGGTGGGGGATGCCGTCAGCCGACGGCCTCCGCGGTTTCCGGGAGCTGGCGGGCGAGCTCGTCGGTGAGCTGGATGACCTCGGCGACGCCGCCGAATTCCCGGGCGGCGGTGTCCACGGTCTTGCGCAGCCGGGTGTTGACCCGCTCCGAGCGGACCTGCCGGGCGAACGGGATGGCCCGCTGCGCCATCTCCGCGCAGGCCTCCGGCTCCTTCTGCAGCAGCCGGACGGTGGCCATGCCGATCAGGTTGAGCGCGTACGAACGCTGATGCTCGGCGTCCTTGCCGAAGAGTTCGACGGCCCGCTCCATGACGGGCTCGGCGAGCGAGGCGTAGGTGGGGCTGCGGCCGGCCACATAGGCCAGATCGCGGTAGGAGTGGGCGTTCTCGGCGTTCAGCTCGGCCTCGGAGAAGAAGCGGATCCAGTCCGGCTCGGGCTCGCCGGGCGCGACGTCGCAGAAGGTGTCCTCGGCCATCCGGACGGCCCGCTTGACCTTGCTGGGCTGGCCCATTCCGGCGTAGGCGCGGGCCTCCATCGCATACAACATCGCCTGGGTGCGCGGGGTCGCCGTCTCCCGGCTGCCGTACTGGGCGAGGTGGATCAGCTCCAGCGCGTCGTCGGGCCGGCCGAGGTGGATCATCTGCCGGCTCATGCTGGAGAGGATGTACGAGCCCAGGGGGCGGTCGCCGGCCTCCTTGGAGGCGTGCAGCGCCAGCACGAAGTACTTCTGCGCGGTCGGCTGGAGCCCGATGTCGTAGCTCATCCATCCGGCCAGTTCGGCGAGCTCGGCGGCGACCTTGAAGAGCCGCTTGGCGACCGGTGCCGGCTGTGGCTCCTGGAGGAGGTCGGTGACCTCGTGGAGCTGACCGACGACCGCCTTGCGCCGCAGCCCGCCGCCGCACTGCGCGTCCCATTGGCGGAACATCGCGGTGGTCGACTCCAGGAGGTCGAGCTCCGGCTTGGACAGCCGCGCGGGCCGCTTGGTCCGGTCGGGCTCCTCCGGGCCGGCCTGGCTCGCGGGGACGGGGACCAGCCAGCGCTGCATGGGCTCGATGAGGCTGGGGCCGGCGGCGAGCACCAGGGACGTGCCGAGGAAGCCGCGGCGCGCCAGCATCAGGTCGCTTCGGGAGAACTCGCTGATGAGGCCGACCGTTTGGGCGCCGGCCCACGGCAGGTCCACGCCGGAGACGGACGGGGACTGGTGCGCGGAGCGCAGACCCAGCTCCTCGACGCCGACCACGCAGCCGAAGCGTTCGGAGAACAGCTCGGACAGGATCCGGGGAATGGGTTCGCGCGGCTGCTCGCCGTCGAGCCAGCGGCGCACCCGCGAGGTGTCGGTGCTGATGTGATGGGCGCCCATCTGGCGCGCCCGGCGGTTGACCTGTCGCGCCAGCTCGCCCTTGGACCAGCCGCTGCGCATGAACCACGAACCCAACTGCGCGTTGGGCTGTTTGACGGCGTCGGTGCCGCCCGTGCCGCCGTTGCCGCCCACTGGAAGCCCCTCCCGATAGCTGCCTTGGTGCCTGGTGCCCCGGCACCTGGTGCATGTCTGGTGCCTGGTGCTCACTGCGAACCACCCGCAGGCTGCCGCCTGTTGCGACGCCTGTCCGGGGTACATCTACCCGATCACGGATTCCGGCCACACCTTTTGGCCTGCGCTCTACCTGTGCGTTGCCACCGGCATACCCGTGCGAATGATGCCTCTCGGGGGTTCGTGCACTGAAAGTAATCCTACGATCACGCCCCCCGCGAGGGCGATTGGGGAAACGCCACCATTCGCCACCCCTTCGAATGAACTCCCCGCCCGGCTCTCACGATTGACTTGACACAGGTCGCGTACGGCCGGGCGGAACGAAGCGCGCAAGGGCTCGCGGCTCACCCCGCACCACCCGGCGCGCCACGTCGCGCCACCGCCACTTCGGGCCGTCGACGGAGCGTGCACGGCGCCCCGACGTCAACCCGCCGACTCGTAACCACTGACACGCACCACCCGTTGGAGGAGGCATGGGCTTCACGATCGGCGGCATCCGGGAGATTCGTTCCGCCTCCCGACGCCGCGTCCGCTCGACCGAGATCACGGCGGTGGCGGAGTACACCGGGCTGTGGGGCTGGGACGTCGCCCCCGGTGCCCGTGCGGTCCGCGCCGGAGGCGGCCGCATGGACTGTTCGTGCGGCGATGCCGGGTGCCCCTCCCCCGGCGCCCATCCGCTGGCCCTGGGCGAGGAGCTGGCGGCGGGCGCCACCCTGGAGAAGGCCGCCGCGGTGTGGGCGGAGACGCCGGGCGCCGCCATCCTGCTCCCGGTGGGCCGCTCGTTCGACATCCTCGACGTGCCGGAGGTCGCGGGCCGGGTCACGCTGGCGCGCCTGGAGCGGATGGGCCTGCCGCTCGGCCCGGTGGCCGCGACCCCGACGGGCCGTGCGCTGTTCTTCGTCGCGCCGGGCGCGGCCGCCGCACTCCCCGATCTGCTCTACCGGACGGGCTGGGACGACGCGGCCCTCGACCTGCGCCCGCTGGGCCCCGGCGACCACATCACCGCTCCCCCGTCCGACCACGGCGGGCACGGCCCGATGCGCTGGCTGCGCCCGCCGGCCCTGGACACCGCCGACCGGCCGCCGCAGGCGCGCCTGCTCCTGGGCACGCTGGCGTACGTCTGCGCCCGTCTGTGCGCGTGAGCCGGCGCTGCTCCCGCGCACCGCGGGGGGAGCAGCGGGATGGCGCGGGCCCCGGCGGCGCCTCACCGCACGCCGCGCGCCGCCGTCCGCCGGGTGCGGTCGAGGAGCGTACGCAGGACGGCCTCGGCGTGGGTCCACAGCACCGCGCCCCCGATGCCCGGCACGAGGTGCCGGACGGCTACGGGGATCCGCAGCGCGAGTCCGGCTCCCTGGTCCGGTGAGTGGCCGGTGTCCTCGGCGCCGTACCACAGGTCCACCGGGATCGTGATCGCGCTGTAGGCGAGGCCCCACCGGCCCATGGCCAGCACGGTGTCCCGGGCGTACCCCTGCGGGCCGGGCGCGAAGGCCTCCCGCAGCGCTTCCTGGTAGGCGGCGGCGAAGGCGGGCTCCTCGTAGACCGCGCGATCGCAGTCCGGGCTGCCGGCCCGCACCATGTTCCACATGTCCTGGGGGGTGAACTTCGCCAACAGCCGCTCCGCGGTGTCCGGGTCGTGTACCGCGAGGCGGACGAGCCGGGCCAGTTCGTCCGGGAGCCGGCCGGCGAACCGCGGGTCGGCGACCTCGTCCGCCCCGGAGACCACCGCCAGCGCGCCGATGACGTCGTGTGCGGCGCAGGCCAGGGCGAACGGCGCGCCCTGTGAGTTGCCGACCATGGCGGGCCGGTGCAGGCCGCGCCGGGCGGCGAATTCCCGGATGTCGGCGGCGAAGCCGGCGAAGGTGCGGCGGGGTTCGGGTGAGGAGGCTCCCAGGCCGGGCCGGTCCAGGCCGATGAGCCGGACCCCGAGCGCCTCGACGGCTTCGGCGCCGAATCCCAGCCGCCGGCTGGTGGCCGCGCCCGGTGAGAGCAGCACCGGTGTGCCGTCCACCGGGCCCCACTCCGCCCAGCCCAGCAGCCGTCCGTCGGGGAGTCGTTCGGTGCCGGTGCGTGCCGGGGCGGCGATGCGTAACGTCATGATCCAAGAGTGCCGCACGGCCCGGAGACGGCATCGGCCTCCGTACCCGACAGGTGCGGGTACGAAGGCCGATGGCAGCCGGGGCGTGGCGCCCTGGCGGCGGGATCAGTCGATAAGGGCGTCAACGAACGCCTTCGGCTCGAACGGCGCCAGGTCGTCCGCGCCCTCGCCCAGTCCGACGAGCTTGACCGGGACTCCCAGTTCACGCTGGACGGCGACGATGATGCCGCCCTTGGCGGTGCCGTCGAGCTTGGTGAGCACCACGCCGGTGATGTCCACGACCTCGGCGAACACCCGCGCCTGCACCAGGCCGTTCTGGCCGGTGGTGGCGTCCAGGACGAGGAGTACCTCGCCGACCGGGCCGTGCTTCTCGACGACCCGCTTGACCTTGCCGAGCTCGTCCATCAGGCCGGTCTTGGTGTGCAGCCGGCCGGCGGTGTCGATCAGGACGACGTCGGCGGACTCGGCGATGCCTTCCTTCACGGCGTCGAAGGCGATGGAGGCCGGGTCGCCGCCCTCGGGTCCACGGACCGTGCGGGCGCCGACCCGCTCGCCCCAGGTCTGCAGCTGGTCGGCGGCCGCGGCGCGGAAGGTGTCGGCGGCGCCGAGGACGACGGACTTGCCGTCGGCGACCAGGACGCGGGCGAGCTTGCCGGTGGTGGTGGTCTTGCCGGTGCCGTTGACGCCGACGACCAGGACGACGCCGGGGATCTCGTCGCCGCCGTTGCCGATGCCGTTGGCGGTGTGCACGGTGCGGTCGAAGTCCGGACCGATCAGGGTGAGCAGCTCCTCGCGGAGCAGTTCGCGCAGGTCCTCGGGGGTGCGGGTGCCCAGGACCTTGACCCGCTCGCGCAGCCGGTCGACCAGCTCCTGGGTGGGGGCGACGCCGACGTCGGCGGTGAGCAGGGTGTCCTCGATCTCCTCCCAGGTCTCCTCGTCGAGGTGCTCGCGGGACAGCAGGGTCAGCAGGCCCTTGCCCAGGGTGTTCTGGGAGCGGGAGAGCCGGGCCCGCAGCCGGACCAGCCGGCCGGCGGTGGGCTCGGGCACCTCGATCGCGGGCGCGACGGGCGCCTCGGGCTCGGCGACCGGCGCCTCGGCCTCGGCCTCGGGGGCCTCGGCGGGGGGCAGGGTGACTTCTTCGATGGTGCGACGGTCTTCGTCGCGGGGGGTCTCGGCCTCCTCGCCGACATGCGGTTCGGCAGGGGGCGCGGTGACGGAGGGCTTGGGGGCAGCCGGCGGGGACGGCGGCAGCTGCTTCTTCTTGCGGCCGCTGACGACGAGCCCGCTGATCGCGCCGAGCACGACCACGGCGATGACTACAGCAAGGATGACGAATTCCATAACCCTTCCAGTATCAGTCACGCCTCGCCGAGGGGGACCGCACGCGCCGAACCTGGATCCTCGACATCCGGAATGAATCTGGATGTGTAGCATCCTGATTCACTCCCCGGGGACCGCCCCGCGGAGCAATGGGAGGGGAATCCGGATGTTTGATGTCCTGGTTTTGGGCGGCGGTTTCGCCGGCCTGTGGAGCGCCGCCGCGGCGACCAGACTGCTGCGCGCGCACGCCACCGGGCCCGCGGCGCACACCGTGGCGCTGCTCACCCCGGACCCGGATCTGGTGCTGCGGCCGCGCCTCTACCAGGCCGATCCGGCCCGGATGCGGGTGCCGCTGGACCGGGTGCTGGGCCCGGTCGGGGTGCGGCGGATCGCCGCCCGGGCCGTCGCGGTCGACACCGACCGGCGCCGGGTCACCGCCACGACGGCCGACGGCGGCCGCACCGAGGCGACCTACCGGCGCCTCGTCCTCGCCACCGGGAGCGCACTCGTCCGGCCCGAGCTGCCCGGCGCCGCGCTGCTGCACGACATCGACACCCTCCCGGCGGCCGTACGGCTGGCGGAGCATCTGCGGGCGCTGCCCGAGGCGCCGGTCGGGCCGGGCCGCTGGACCGCGGTGGTGGCCGGCGCCGGCTTCACCGGGCTGGAGCTCGCCACCGAGCTCGTCGGCCGGCTGCGCGCCCTGGCGGCGCCGCACGGCGCGGCGCACGAGGTGCGGATGGTACTGGTCGAGCGCGCCGCGGTGGTCGGCGAGCGACTGGGCGCCGCGGCCCGGCCGGTGATCACCCGGGCGCTGGACGAGCTGGGTGTCGAGCGCCGCCTCGGCACGACGGTCACCGGCCTGGACGAGCGCTCGGTGCGCCTGTCGGACGGCAGCACCCTGCCGGCCCGTACGGCCGTGTGGACCGCGGGCATGCGGGCGAGCGCGCTGACCGCGCAGATCCCCGCGCCCCGGGACGCCCTGGGACGGCTGGCCGTGGACAGCGCCCTGCGGGTGCGCGGTGTCGCGGGCGTCTACGCGGCCGGGGACACCGCGGCGGCCACCGACCAGGGCGGCCACCCGCTGCCGCAGAGCTGCCAGCACGCCACCCCGCTCGGCAAGGTGGCCGGCCACAACGCCGCGGCCGATCTGCTCGGCCTGCCGCCGGCGGACTTCGCCCCCGACCCGTACGCGACCTGCCTGGATCTCGGCGAGGCCGGCGCGGTGGCCACCAGCGGCTGGGACCGGACGCTGCGCGAGGGGCCCGAGGGCTTCGCCAAGGACCTCAAGCGCGCCATCAACGAGTCATGGATCTCACCGCCGGTCGGCGACGCGGGGGAACTGCTGCGGCGGGCGGACCACAGGATCAGTCAGCGGCGGGCCGTCCCGGTTTCCGGCTGATCAAACCTGGTCAAAGGGGTCGGACTGGACCCTTTGACGAGCATGGGTCACACTCGTCCTCGTCAAGGGGTCCAACAGTGCACAGTGGCAGAAGTTGGATCAAAGTACGATGGTGGACGGCCGCGCAACGCGCGTAGAGTCCTGGCAATTGAATTCTGGCCGGGCATCACAGCCGCTGCCTGCACCTCCTGATTCGGGGGTGCCCCCCAGATCCCCGCACGGAGATACCTGCACCCATGGACACCAGCACCATGTCCGCGTCCACTCCCGAGACCGAGGGCGCCGTCGAGACCCGTGGCATCGAGCCCGTTCCCGACCACGAGCGCCGGGGCCGGGTCCGCGAACTCTTCCCCACCTGGGTCGCCGCCAACATCAGCGTGCTGTTGCTCACCATGGGCGCCTCCCTGGTGATCAACAACGGGCTGAACTTCTGGCAGGTCCTGATCGTGGCCGCCATCGCCTCCGCCGTCTCCTTCGGCATGGTCGGCCTGCTGTCGGTCTCCGGTAAGTGGGGCGGCGCCCCGGGCGCGATGCTCTCGCGTGCCGCCTTCGGCGTGCGGGGCAACTACTTCCCGGGCGCGATCCTGTGGGTCGCCCGCTTCGGCTGGGAGACGATCAACGCGGTCACCGGCGCGTACGCCATCCTGACCGTGCTGAACCTGGTGTTCGGCATCAAGCCGAACAACGTCCTGATCGTCGTCACGCTGCTCGGCTTCGTCGCCTGCACCTTCCTGGTGAGCGGTCTGGGCCGCAAGGCGCTGAACCTGTGCAACAAGTACTCGACGTACCTCTTCAGCGCGATCAGCGTGGTCGTCCTGGTCCACCTGATCGTCAAGATGCCGTGGAGCGACATCCTCTCCAAGTCGCCGGGCAGCGCCACCCTGATGATCGCGGGCATCGGCACCATCGCCGCCGGCGGCATCAGCTGGGTCCCCACCGGCCCGGACTTCGCGCGCTACCTGCCGCACTCCGCCTCCGGCAAGAAGATCGTCGGCACCACCATCTCCGGCGCGGCCCTGGTGCTGATCCCGATGGTGATCATGGGTGGCGTGATGGCCGTCGGCAACCCGTCGCTGGCCAACCAGAACACCGACCCGATGTCGTTCCTCGGCCAGGTCCTGCCGACCTGGATCGCGATCCCGTACCTGATCACCGCGCTGATCGGCATGATGCTGATCAACAGCCTGTCGATGTACTCCGCGGGCTTCACCGCCCAGACCATGGGCGTGAAGCTGCCGCGCGCCATGGCGGTCAGCATCAACGCCCTCATCAGCCTGGTCGGCGGCCTGTTCATGATGCTGGTGGCCAAGGACTTCATCGGCCAGTTCATCGCCTTCCTGACGCTGCTCGCGGTCTCCTTCTCCGCCTGGATCGGCGTCTACGGCATCGACATGGCGCGGCGCCGCAAGCTGGCCGTGCGCTATGACGCCGAGAGCCTGATGAACACCGGCCGCACCAGCCGCTACTGGTACGTCGGCGGCTTCTGCTGGCAGGCCATGACCGCCTGGTCGGTCGCGCTCGTCGCGGGCCTGTGCTTCACCAAGGTCCAGTGGTTCACCGGCCCGCTGGCCACCACCTGGATCGGTGAGAACGGCCTGGGCTGGGCGGCCACGATCGCCATCGCCGCGCTGGTCTTCGCCGTACTGCCGGCGCCCAGGGAGACCGTCCCGGCGGCCGCCGACGCACAGCAGTCCAAGGCCCGGCAGCGGATCGAGGTGGGCTGACCCCCGGCCGCCACCGGGCCCCGGCCGACGCGGCGGCCGGATCACACCCCTAGTGAACTGACGCCACGTCAGCTAACGTCCCCTTCGCCAACCGTTCTTGGCGAAGGGGACGTTTGCCATGTCCGCTGTACCCGTCACGGTCGTCCGCTTCAACCTCGTCGACCCCTCCCCCACACCCGCCGCGCTCTCCGCCCGCTACCGCGCCGCCGTCGAGATGGCCGCCTTCGCCGACGACCGCGGTCTGACGATGGTCCAGACCGAGGAGCACCACGCCACCACCAACGGCTGGATGCCCTCGCCGCTCACCTTCGCGGGCGCCGTCTTCGGCGCCACCCGCCGCATCGGCGTCACCGTCTCCGCGCTGATCACCCCGCTGCACGACCCGCTGCGGCTGGCCGAGGACCTCGCCTCGCTCGACCTGCTCAGCGGCGGCCGGCTGACCACCGTCGCCGGCCTCGGCTACCGGCCCGAGGAGTACGCGGCGCACGGCAAGGACTGGCGGCGCCGGGGCGCGCTCCAGGACGAGGTGCTGGCGACGCTGCTGTCCGCCTGGACCGGCGAACCGTTCACCTATCAGGGGCGTACGGTCCAGGTGACCCCGCGCCCGTACACCCGCCCGCACCCGACGCTGCTGATCGGCGGCAGCTCCCGCGCCGCGGCCCGGCGCGCCGCCCGCCTGGGGCTGCCGCTCTTTCCCAGCGCCCACCTCCCGGAGCTGGCGGCCTACTACCACGAGCAGCGCGCGGCCTTCGGCACCGACGGCTGGGTGCTGCAGCCGCCGGAGCAGACCTCGCTGCTGCACCTGTCCGAGGACCCGGACCGTACGTGGGCCGAGTACGGCGGCCATCTGCTGCACGAGGCGCGGACGTACGCCTCCTGGCAGTCGGCCGGCACCCGCTCCGCGGTGCGCTCGACCGCGCGGGACGCCGAAGCGCTGCGCCGGGAGGGCGTCTACCGCGTCCTCACCCCCGACGAGTGCGTGAAACTGGCCCAGGAGACGGGCGCCCGGGGCTCGTTGATCCTGCACCCGCTGTGCGGCGGGATGCCCGTCGACGAGGGCTGGCGCTCACTGCACCTGTTCGCCGAGCAGGTGCTGCCCCGCCTCGGCTGAGGCGGGGCGGGCACGCCTCAGCCCTCGGGGTAGAAGACGAAGATCGTGCAGCCGGTCTCCGAGCGCGGAATGTGCCAGGAGCCCGCGGGCGCATGGAGGAACGACCCCGCCTCATGGTCGCCGAAGCCGTCGTTGAAGGTGCCCGAGACGACGAAGACCTCCTCCGGCCCTGGCTCGTGCACATCGATCCGCTCCCAGGCGGCCCCCGGATCGATCTCCAGTACCTGGGCCCTGGCCCCGTTGTCCCCCGTCCACAGGGGACGGATCCGGACCCCCGGGAACAACTCCTCCACCGGTGCGTCGGCCACCGCCGACCACACGTAACCGGCCATCTCCCGACCGCTGATCGCCTTTTCGTGCCGCGTGCTGTGCTGTGTCATGCCGTCAGCCTCGCGTGCCGGGACCCTGGTCCCCCAGTGTCAGAAAAGACGTCCTCGGGTACTTTCCTGCCATGCCCCATGATCGCCCCGTCGATGCCCCCGAGGACGACCGCAGCGGCACGGCGCCGCACCGTGTGGTGGTCCTGGTCCATGCGCCCCAGGGCCCCTTCGAACTCGGCTGCGCCGCCGAGGTCTTCGGCACCCGCCGCGCCGGCCTGCCCGTCCACTACGACTTCACGGTGTGCACCGAGGTACCCGGTCCGGTGCGGACGACGGCCGGCTACGACATGCTCGTCACCGAGGGGCTCGGCGCCCTGGAGACGGCCGACACGGTCGTCATCCCGGGCTGGATACCGCAGGACGAGCCGCTGACGCCCGCCGTGCACGAGGCCCTGCTCGGCGCGCGGCGCAACGGGGCCCGTCTGGTCACCATCTGCTCCGGCGTCTTCGCCCTGGCCCAGACCGGTCTGCTCGACGGCCGCCGGGCGACCACGCACTGGGCGCGCGCGGCCGAGCTGGCGGCCCGTTTCCCCCGGGTGCGGGTCGATCCGGGGGTGCTCTACATCGACCACGGCGACGTGGCCACCAGCGCCGGAGCCGCGGCCGGCGTCGACCTGTGTCTGCATATCGTACGCAGCGACCACGGCGCCGCCCATGCCGCGCGGATCGCCCGGCACATGGTCATGCCGCCGCACCGCGAGGGCGGCCAGGCCCAGTACGCGGCCCCCTCCCCGGGCGACCGGATCGATCCGGCGCTCGCCATGGACCGGTCGCTGGCCCCGCTGCTGGAGTGGGTGGCCGGCCGGCTGCCCGAGCCGCTCTCGGTCGAGGACATGGCCGGCCGCCTGCGGGTGTCCTCGCGCACCCTGGCCCGCCGGTTCACCGAGCAGCTCGGCACCAGCCCCGGGCAGTGGCTGCTGGGCCGACGGATCAACGCGGCCCGCACCCTGCTGGAGGAGACCGATCTGCCCGTCGAGGCGATCGCCGTGCGGGTCGGGCTGTCCTCGGCGACCAACCTCCGCCGCCGCTTCCAGCAGGCCCTGCACACCACGCCGGCGGCGTACCGCAGGGCGTTCCGTACGACCGGCGCCGGCCCGGGCCAGGGCCCCGGTCCCGGTCCCGATACAAAGACTGCTGCCCCGGGTCGCCTTGGGACCCGGGGCAGCAGCCAGTACTGAGGAGAAGGACTGGCGGGGGGTTAGCCCATCTCCTCCAACGCCTTGCCCTTCGTCTCCTTCACGAACTTGAGCACGAAGGGGATCGAGAGCAGGGCGAAGAATGTGTAGATCACGTACGTACCCGAGAGGTTCCAGTCGGCCAGGCTCGGGAAGCTGGCGGTGATGGCCCAGTTGGCGATCCACTGCGCGGAGGCGGCGACGCCCAGCGCGGCGGCGCGGATCTTGTTCGGGAACATCTCGCCGAGGAAGACCCAGACCACGACGCCCCAGGAGAGCGCGAAGAAGAGCACGAAGACGTGGGCGGCGATCAGGGCCACGGTGCCTTCGGCGGCCGGCAGCGTACCGGCGGCGGTCTTGGCGGAGAAGGCCCAGGCCTCCAGCGCGAGCGCGATCGCCATACCGGCCGAGCCGATCAGTGCCAGCGGGCGGCGGCCGATCTTGTCGACGAAGATCATCGCGATGACGGTGCCGATGATGTTGATGATCGACGTGGTGAAGCTGTAGAAGAACGAGCTCTCGGGGTTGATGCCGACGGACTGCCACAGCGTCGAGGAGTAGTAGAACGCGACGTTGATGCCGACCAGCTGCTGGAAGACCGAGAGGCCGATGCCGACCCAGACGATCGGCAGGAAGCCCATCTTGCTGCCGAGCAGGTCCTTGAACGTGGACTTGTGCTCGCTGCGCATCGCCTGGTCGATCTCGGCGACCCGGGTGTCGAGGTTGACCGTGTGGCCCTCGACCTCGGCGAGCACCTCCTTGGCGCGCTCGAGCTTGCCGACGGAGATCAGGTAGCGCGGCGACTCGGGGATCGCGAAGGAGAGCAGACCGTAGAGAACCGCCGGGACGACCATCACGCCGAGCATCCACTGCCAGGCCTCGAGGCCGGCGATCGTGCCGCGCTGCTTGCCGTCGGCGAGGTTGAGGATGCCCCAGTTGACGAGCTGGGAGACGGCGATGCCGATGACGATCGCGGCCTGCTGGAACGAGCCGAGCCGGCCACGGTAGGCGGACGGCGAGACCTCGGCGATGTAGGCCGGGCCGATGACCGAGGCCATACCGATCGCGAAGCCGCCGATGATCCGCCAGAAGGCGAGGTCCCAGAGGGAGAAGGGCAGGGCCGACCCGACGGCGCTGATGGTGAACAGCACCGAGGCGATCTGCATCACACGGATGCGGCCTATCCGGTCCGCGATCCGGCCGGCGGTGGCGGCGCCGATGGCGCAGCCGATCAGCGCGACGGCGATCACCTGGGCGAGTACGGCGGACCCGACGTCGTAGCGGCTGCGGATCGCCTCGACGGCACCGTTGATGACGGAACTGTCGTAGCCGAAGAGAAAGCCGCCCATCGCGGCAGCCGCGGTGATGAAGATGACATGGCCGAGGTGCTCGGGGTGGGCCTTACGGCCTTCCGGGACCGTCGGCTGCGCGGTGCTGGTCAACGTGAACTCCAGTGGCCCGGCTGCGCTGCCGGGCGTAGGGGGCTGGCCCTTCTAGTGGTGCATAGGTTGGGGGTACCCACCACTTGAAGGTAAAAGCAACGTTGCAGAGACTATGCCTTCAAGTTTCGAAGTCAATACCGCGTAATGATTTTGTTTCTCGGTAACCCGAGGCGACATTCGTTCAAGTTGTGAACTGATGGAGTGTCGGACACTCCGTGCGATCATCGACGGGGACAGCCGGGAACAAAAGGGGGCATACCGGAGGGCCGTCTCCGTGGTCAGTGCAGCCGCTGGCTGATCACCTTCGAGACGCCGTCCCCTTGCATCGATACCCCGTAGAGCGCGTCCGCGACCTCCATCGTCCGCTTCTGGTGCGTGATCACGATCAGCTGGGAACTCTCCTGCAGCTCCTCCATGATCCGGATCAGCCGCTGCAGATTGGTGTCGTCCAGCGCCGCCTCGACCTCGTCCATCACATAGAACGGGCTGGGCCGGGCCTTGAAGATCGACACCAGCAGCGCCACCGCGGTCAGCGACCGCTCCCCACCCGACAGCAGCGACAGCCGCTTGACCTTCTTGCCCGGAGGGCGCGCCTCGACCTCCACCCCGGTCGCCAGCATGTCGTCAGGGTCGGTCAGCACCAGCCGCCCCTCGCCGCCCGGGAAGAGCCGGGAGAAGACGCCCTCGAACTCCCGCGCGGTGTCGTGGTACGCCTCGGTGAAGACCTGCTCCACCCGCTCGTCGACCTCCTTGATCACCTGCAGCAGGTCGGCCCGGGTCTTCTTCAAGTCTTCAAGCTGTTCGCTCAGGAACTGGTGGCGCTCCTCCAGCGCCGCGAACTCCTCCAGTGCCAGCGGGTTCACCTTCCCGAGCTGCTGGTACGCCCGCTCGGCCGCCTTGAGCCGCTTCTCCTGCTCGGCCCGTACGAAGGCCACTGGCTGGTTGCGGGGATGGCCGGGGTCCTCCGGCAGCACCTCGCCCTCGGCCGGCGGCGACGGCGGCACGGGCTGGTCGGGGCCGTACTCCGACACCAGCGCGGCCGGCTCCACGCCCAGCTCCTCCAGCGACCTGGTCTCCAGCTGCTCGATCCGCAGCCGCTTCTCCGCGCCCAGCACCTCGCCCCGGTGCACCGAGTCCGTCAGCTTGTCCAGCTCGCCCTTCAGCTCCCGGGCGGTGTTGCGCTCGGCCACCAGCGCCTGCTCCCGCTCGGCCTTGGCCCGCTCCGCGGCGCCCCGCTCGGCATCGGCCCGCACGACCGAGACCTCGACGTGCGCCAGCAGCTGCCGGGCCCCGGAGGCGACCGCCCCGGCCACCGCCGCCTCGTGGCGCAGCCGGGCGCGCCGCTGTTCGGCCCGCGCCCGCGCCTCGCGCTCGGCGCGCGCCCCCCGGTCCAGCGCATCCGCCCGTCCGGCCAGCGCCTTCACCCGCTCCTCGTGCGTACGCGCCTGCAGCCGGGCCTCCATCTCGGTCTGCCGCGCATTGGCCCCGTCGGCCGCCAGCCGGTCCCGTACGGAGGTGTCGGGCTCCTCGTCGCCGGCGCCCGGCTCCTCCTCGGCCACCGCCAGCCGCTCGGCCAGCTCCTCGGCCTCCTCGGTGGCCCGCGTCAGCGCCTCCTGCGCCCTGGCGGCCGCCGCGGCGGAGCGCTCGGCCTCGCCCGCGGCGGCCCGCGCCTGCCCGCCGAGCCGCCCCAGGTCCCCGGCGACCTTCGACTTCTCCCGGTCCGCCGCCCGCCGCCGCTCGGCCCACTCCTCGACCAGCGCGGCACACTCCGTACGGCGCTCGGCCGCCGCCCGCTGCGCCTCGGCCAGCTCCTCGCAGCGCGCCGCCAGCTCCTCCAGCTCGGCCGCCGCCTCGTCGACGGACGCCTGCACCTCCAGCAGACTCGGCGCGCCGGCGGAGCCGCCCTGCGCGAAGTGCGCCCCGAGCAGATCGCCCTCACCGGTCACGGCGACCAGTTCCGGCCGCGCGGCCACCAGGTCCTCGGCGTCCTCCAGCGTCCCGACGACCACGACATCCCGCAGCAGCCGGGCCACCGCAAAAGCCAACTCCGGCGGCCCCTGGATCAGTTCACCGGCCGGTACGGGCGCGGAGCGGGGTCCGGGAACACGGTGTACGGCGGCCTCGGAGGCACCACTGTCACCACCGACGCCATGCGCCCCACCGGCCCCATCGCTCCCGGCCCTCGCCGACACCGCCACGGCCTCTACGGCCTCCGTGGGAACCCTCTCCTCCACGGCCCGCGCGGGCCCTGGCACCAGCCCGGTGGCGCTCCCGCCGCGGCTCCTGCCGTCCCCCAGCAGCAGCGCCGCGCGCCCCGCGTCCTGCTTGCGCAGCAGCCGGATGGCGTCGGCGGCGGTGGCCGGTCCGTCGACGGCGACGGCGTCCGCGGCCGCTCCGAGCGCGGCCGCGACCGGGATCTCGAAGCCGGGGGTGACGGTCAGCAGCTCCGCGGCCGGGCCGAGCAGCCCGCCGAGGTGGTCGGCCGCGGCCAGCAGGGCCCCCGTGCCGTCCTTGCGGCGCAGCCCGAGAGCCAGTGCGTCGTGCCGGGCGGCGGTCGCGGCGCGCCTGCGCTCGGCCGCGGTCAGCGCCTCCCGCGCGGCGGTCAGCGCGGCCTCCGCCTCCGCCAGCTCCCGACGGGCCGCGTCATGCCCCGCCGCGCTCTCCTCGTCGTCCGCGTCCAGCCCCTCGACCTCGGCCCTGAGCTGCTCGTACTCCTCCTGGGCGGCGGCCGCCCGCGCACGGGCACCGTCCCGGGCCTCGGCGAGCCGCCCGATCTCCGCCTGCGCGGAGGCGGCCCGGCCGCGGGCGGCGGTGACCTGTCCGCTCAGCCGGGCCAGGCCCTCGCGCCGGTCGGCGAGGGCCCGCGCCGCGTCCCGCAGCCGCCGCTCCTCGTCCGCCAACTGCCGCTCCAGCCCGGCGCGGTGTTCGACGGTGTCCTCCAGCGCCCGGCTCGCGGCCTCCAGCGCGGCCGCCAACTCCGCCTCCTGCTCGCGGATCCGGGCCGCCTCGCGCTCCATGTCCTCCGGGTCGCGCCCGCGCCGCTCCTCCGGCGGGGCCGCCGTGGCGCTCTTGACCCGCGCCTCGGCCAGCGAGATCGTGCCGCGCACCCGCTCCGCGAGCTGTGACAGCTCGTACCAGGTCTGCTGCGCGCGCTGCACCCGCGGGCTGAGCCTGCGGACCTCCTCCTCCAGCGCGGCCTCCCGCTGCTGGGCGGTGCGCAACCGCTCCTCGGCGGCCTGCTTGCGCTCCTTCAGGGCCGCCTCGTCCGCGATCTCGGCGCGCAGCGCCCTGCGCAGGGCGACGAGATCGTCCGCGAGCAGCCGCAGCCGGGCGTCGCGCAGATCGGCCTGGATGACGGCGGCGCGCCGGGCCACCGCGGCCTGTCGCCCCAGCGGTTTGAGCTGGCGGCGCAGCTCGTCGGTCAGGTCCTGGACGCGGGCGAGGTTGGCCTTCATCGCGTCCAGCTTCCGCAGCGCCTTCTCCTTGCGCTTGCGGTGCTTGAGGACGCCGGCCGCCTCCTCGATGAAGGCGCGCCGGCCCATCGGATCGGCGTGCAGCACCGAGTCCAGCTGCCCCTGTCCGACGATGACGTGCATCTCCCGGCCGATACCGGAATCGGAGAGCAGTTCCTGGATGTCGAGCAGCCGGCAGGTGTCCCCGTTGATCTGGTACTCGCTGCCGCCGTTGCGGAACATGATCCGGGTGATGGTGACTTCGGCGTACTCGATCGGCAGTGCACCGTCGGAGTTGTCGATGGTCAGCGAGACCTCGGCGCGGCCGAGCGGCGGCCGCCCGGTCGTCCCGGCGAAGATGACGTCCTCCATCTTCCCGCCGCGCAGCGACTTGGCGCCCTGCTCGCCCATGACCCACGACAGCGCGTCCACGACGTTGGACTTGCCGGAACCGTTGGGGCCCACGACGCAGGTGATGCCCGGCTCGAACCGGAGCGTCGTGGCGGAGGCGAAGGACTTGAAGCCTCGCAGGGTCAGACTCTTGAGATGCACGCCGTTGGACTCTACCGGCCCCCTCTCGGCGGGCGGCCCCAACATTCCGGGGCCGGTCGCCGGCGCCGTACGGCCCCCGGGTATCCGCGCCGTTCATTTTCGGTTTCACCAAGGAAAGCGCAGGGCACATCATGCGGTAAGGGAGGGGCGGCACGGCCGAAATGGCCTCTGGTCACGCGATCGACGTGCCGGAAGGACGAGCCGGGAAACGACGAAGGGACGCCGAAGCGTCCCTTGCAGATCTTGAAGAGAGCGGTGCCTCAAGCGGCTGGCGAGCAGCCCTACCGGCCCTGGGGTTGGGGTCAGGTGAGCGCGGGCTCCGCCTGGGGTACGTCGATGTCGAGCATCGAGTCGTCGCGACGTGCGGCAGCGGACAGCATGTCGTTTTCGGCCTGCATCCGGATAAGCTCGGATTCGAGGTCTTGAACGCGCTGCTGAAGCCGTCGCATCTCGGAGAGGACTCGGGGGTCGGAGCCGCCGACGTAACCGAGAAGCGCCTTTGCCATGATGGATGGTCCTCCACAATGAGTGACCGACCGAAGCGGTGTGGGTCGTGAGGGATTCGCACCCGCGGTGCTTGTCATTCTCTGGTGTACTCAATGCCAAACAGCTAAGGTGCGCGGGGATTCCAGAGTCTCACCAAACGGTTTGACGGTCAACACGATCACGCCCCGTATCCTCGGGCACCTGAGAGTGCGCGGCCGCGAGGGCTCTGCGCCGACTCCCCAGAAAGGTCCCGCGGGGGCGTGGAGATCATCCGTACAGCGGCAGCCTTGCACGGGTCGGCCGAGTTGGCAACCACCAGGCCTTATCTCCCGTAAGCAGCTGACAAAGACACACCGGCAAGATCGCCTGTGAGGGCCCCGCGGAGGGCCCCGGCGGGCCCTGTCAGCGGATCTCGAAGCCGTCGTAGCCGCCCCGGGGCGTGTCCCAGATCTCAGTGACTCCGTCGACCCGCCCGGGCGTGTCTCCGGTGCGCAGCCACTCCAGCAGCTGATCGCAGTGGTCCTTCGGCCCCTCGGCGACCACCTGGACGCGGCCGTCACCGAGATTGACCGCGAATCCGGCGAGTTCGCCGATGCGAAGAGCGTTGGCGCGGGTGAACCAGCGGAACCCGACGCCCTGGACCTGACCACGCACCCACGCGGTCACACGGACAGCTTCGTTCATGTGTGCACGTTAACCGGCCAATTGCTCAGCGGGCACGTCGCCCCCATACGCCATGGCGTACAGTCCCCCGACAACGCGACTCACCCATTCGGGTGAGTCATCTTGACGTCTAGCGAAGGCTCTGCGGCAGTAGCCGCCCCAGTGGAGCCGGTGCTTGCACCGGGGGAAAGGAAGACCGCGGATGGGCCGCCATCGACGCTCTGCTCCCCAGACGCCCGAAGCCCCGGCCGCGGGGCTTGTTGACGCACCGACAGCTGTACGGCACGACGCACCGGCCCCGGCCACGCGGCACCGCTCGCACCGCGCCGCGCGCGGCCGCGGCCTGGCGCCCGTACGCACCGGACTGCTCGGCGCCTCCGCCGCGGTGGCGATGGGAGCCGTGGCGGTCGCCTCCGGACTGATCCCCGGCGGCGGCCAGTTCGACGCCGAGAGCGGTGACGGCCGGGGCGACCGGGTCCGTGCCGGCACCCTGCCGGAGACCACCGCGCCGATGGGCGGCCTCTCCCAGACCCCGACCGACCGCGCCACCGACACCGCGAGCCGCGGCGGCGCCCGGCCCACCGCCCCGCGCAGTGACCGCCCCTCCTCCCCCATGACGCCGTCCACGTCCCCCTCGCCGCAGCGGCCGACCAAATCCCCCGCCCGGGAGACGGGTTCGCGGCCCTCCGCCGAGCCCACCGAGCGCCCGTCCTCCACCGCGCCCCCGCGCACCGCGGCCCCGTCGAAGACCCCCGACACTCAGAGCTCCGCCGAGGCCCAGGTCCTGGCGCTGGTCAACCAGGAACGCGCCCAGGCCGGCTGCTCGCCGGTGACCGCGGACAAGGAATTGGCGGGTCTCGCACAGCGGTTCAGTGAGGACATGGCCGAGCGCGGGTTCTTCGACCACACCGACCCCGACGGCCACACTCCCTGGGACCGCGCCCGTGCGCAGGGCATCACCGACCTCGGCGGCGAGAACATAGCCCGCGGCCAGGCCAACGCCCAGTCCGTCATGGACTCCTGGATGAACAGCCCCGGCCACCGCGCCAACATCCTCAACTGCGAGTACCAGACCCTCGGCGTCGGCGTCCACTTCGGCCCGGGCGGCCCGTGGTGGACCCAGGACTTCGGCTTCTGAGATTCCCGCAGGTCAGAGACCTATCAGACACCGGGGGCCGGCTCAGGGCCGGCATTCGTAGCCCCGCCCGCGGGTACGCCGGCAGACTGCCCGACGCGTCGGAAGCTCACGGGGCCATGATCACTCGCGCCGAAGCAGCTCCAGCCCAAAGCCGCTACGCCAACCGCGTAGGCAACAAGCCGCCCGGGTATCCACCACTGGACGACTGACAGACGCCGGGGGGCTCGATGGCTGATGACGTTGAAGTGCTGCTTCAGATGTATCTGGAGCAACATGATCAGGCTCGTCAGCTGGAAACTCAGCGAGCCACGCTCAGCAACCTGCTCATCGTCATTGCCTCCGCCGCACTGGGATTCACTGCCCAACACGGCCTCGAAATGATCATGCTGGTCGTATCGCTGCCCCTGGTCGGCCTGGGAGTCTATGGAGTGCTCGCCTGCCTCAAGTACCACGAACGCGCTGTCCTGCATCACAGGGCAGCTCGTCTGTTCAGCCGGAGTATCGAGGAACGCCAGCCGTCACTCCTCATCAACGACGGATGGGTACAGCTGCACGCACAACAGCGCCTTCGCTTCCCGAAGATGTTCAAGGTGCGTCTGTACTCTCTGTGGATCGCGCTGCACGCCGGCGTCGCAGCAAGTGGCGCTGCCCTTTCGGTGGTCATCCTCGTTCAAGGGCAGTGACTACGACCGCGCCTCTTCCCGGGCCGTGCCGGGGCCGTCGGAACGCACTCAACGCCGACCAACGCTGACCACCACCGACAGCCAAGTCGCAGGTCGCAGCACGCGTCGCGGGCTTCCTCACCGCTGTCGCCGCATCTCCCGCGCGCTCGGCCGGGGTGTCCCTCGAACGGCCGTGCCGGCGGGTAAGGGCGCGAGCGGCAGCTTGATCATCGGGTGCTTCCCCGGCTCAGGGCTGCGGCTGGTCGATCGGCCAGCCGCGCTTCGCGGACAGCTGCGCGACCCTTTCGGCCAGTCCGTCCGGTATGGCCACGCCCATCCGGCGAGCGGCGCCGAGGCGGTGTCTGACGAGCCCGAGGATCCAGTCCAGCTGGTCATCGTTGCGTGATGCGTACTCCTCAAGCGCCTCCTGCATGAGCTGCTGCCGGTCGATGCTCGCGGCGTCCTGTGTCATGGGCGCTGAACTTACCCGGCCCCCTCCGCCGCGGTACATCCGCGGCGGGCAGGAGTTATCCGACTGCTACGTTCGGCCGGCCCGCGGCGGGCGCTGGCAGCGGGGGCAGAAGTAGCTGGAGCGGTTCATCCAGGCGCGGCGGCGGATGGGGGTGCCGCAGCGGCGGCAGGGTTCGTCCTCGCGGCCGTAGGCGTCCAGGGAGCGGTCGAAGTACCCGGACTCGCCGTTGACGTTCACATAGAGGCTGTCGAAGCTGGTGCCGCCGACGGCGAGCGCGGCGTTCATCACGTCCCGTACGTGGCTAAGCAGCTCGGCGGTGCGCGGGCGGGTGAAGGTGGCGGTCGGCCGGTCGTAGTGGAGGCGGCTGCGCCACAGCGCCTCGTCGGCGTAGATGTTGCCGACGCCGCTGATCAGGGTCTGGTCCAGCAGGGCCCGCTTGATGGTGGTCCGGCGGCGGCGCAGCGCGTCGTGGAAGGCGGCGAAGTCGAAGGCCGGGTCGAGCGGGTCGCGGGCGATGTGGGCGATGGCGTCGGGGAGCTGCTCGGCGTCGCCGGGGACGGTGTCGTGCAGCGAGAGGCCGCCGAAGGTGCGCTGGTCGACGAAGCGGAGCTCGGTGCCGAGGTCGTCGGCGAAGCGGACGCGGATGCGCAGGTGCTTCTCGTCGGGGGCGTCGTGCGGCTGGACCAGCAGCTGGCCGCTCATGCCGAGGTGGGCGAGGATCGCCAGGCCGTGGGTGACCGACGGTGTGACGACGGGCGCGAGGCCTTCGGCGGCGGTCTGTGCGGCCGGGCCGCCGCCGGTCACCGGGAGCCAGAGGTACTTGCCGCGCCGGCGGGCCGTGCCTGTCCGCAGCCCCTTGAGCCGGGCCGCGAAGTCGGCCGCACCGGCCGTGTGCCGGCGGATCGCGCGGGGGTGGCGCACCTCGACGGCGTCGATCGTGCGCCCGCTGACCCAGCGCTCCAGTCCGCGGCGTACGACCTCGACCTCGGGCAGCTCGGGCACGGTGGCTCCTTGGGAAAGACTTCTGACCCCGTCCGGGGCGACGCTCGGCCGCCCCGGACGGGGTCAGAAACGGTGGTTCAGTGTGCCGACGACGGGCTGTCGCCGGCGGCCGGAGCCGCAGGAGACTGCGCGGCGGTAGCCGCTCCAGTGGAGCCGGTGCTTGCACCGGGTGCTTCCTCCGACGCGTCGTCACCGGAAGCCGCCGCCTTGGCCGCCTCGTCCGCCGCGGCGCGGATCGCGCGCCATGCGGACTCGGCCGCCTGCTGCTCGGCTTCCTTCTTGCTGCGGCCGGTGCCGGTGCCGTACGAGACACCACCGACGCGGGCGGCAGCAGTAAAGGTCTTCTCGTGGTCCGGGCCGGTCTCGGTGACCAGGTACTCCGGGACACCGAGGCCTTCGGTCGCGGTGAGTTCCTGGAGGCTGGTCTTCCAGTCCAGGCCCGCGCCCAGGCTGGAGGACTTCTCGATGAGCGGGTCGAAGAGCCGGTGTACCAGCTCGCCGGCCGCGTCGAGGCCCTGGTCGAGATAGACCGCGCCGATCACCGCTTCGAGGGTGTCGGCGAGGATGGACGCCTTGTCCCTGCCGCCCGTGCCCTCTTCGCCCCGGCCGAGGCGGATGAAGGCGCCGAGGTCGAGGCCGCGGCCCACCTCGGCGAGCGCACGCGAGTTGACCACCGCGGCCCGGAGCTTGGCCAGCTGGCCCTCCGGCAGGTCGGGGTGGATGCGGTACAGCGTGTCGGTGACCACCAGGCCGAGCACCGAATCCCCGAGGAATTCGAGCCGCTCGTTGGTGGGCAGACCGCCGTTCTCGTATGCGTACGAGCGGTGCGTCAGCGCACGCACCAGAAGGGCGGACTCGAGCTTGTACCCGAGCCGCCCTTCCAGAAGCGTGTGGGACGAGGCCGTGTCCGCCGGAGTCGGTTCATCCCCGCGTGAGCGGGATGTCGATGTGGCGTCTGACATAGAGCCTGTCACCAGCCGCTCAGACCTCGAGGACCTGGCGCTTGTTGTAGGTGCCACAAGCGGGGCACGCGATGTGCTGCTGCTTGGGCTCGTGGCAGCGCTCGCACGCCACCAGGGTGGGGACCGCAGCCTTCCACTGCGACCGGCGGTGGCGCGTGTTGCTGCGCGACATCTTCCGCTTCGGAACAGCCACGGCTACTTCTCCTGCTTCTCGTCGACGCCCGCTTCGGCGCCGCCCATGTTGTCCTTCTCGCCGTCCTTGACGGTCCCGGCGAGTCCCTGCAGTGCCGCCCAACGGATGTCGACGGCGTCGTGGTGGTGGTCCGGGTCGTCCGCCAGCCGCGCTCCGCAATCGGAGCACAGGCCCGGGCAGTCGTCCTGGCACACCGGCTGCATCGGCAGTGCAAGCACCACCGCGTCCCGCAGCACGAGTTCGAGGTCGAACAGGTCGTCCTCGAGGAAGAGGGTGTCCTCCTCGTCCTCGGCGTCGTCGCCGGCGTCCTTGTCGTGGACCCTGGCGTCGGCGTCGGGGTAGGCGAACAACTCCTGGAAGTCGCTGTCGAGCTCTCGCTCCAGCGGCTCCAGACACCTTACGCACTCCCCCTTGACGGTTGCACGGGCGGTGCCTGTGACAAGCACCCCGTCCATGACCGACTCCAGGCGGAGGTCGAGCTCGACCGGTGCGCCCTGGGGCACGCCGATCACCTCGTTGCCGAGGTCCCGGGGGGCCTCGACGGAGCGGGAGACCCTCTTGAGCGCACCGGGCCGCCGGCCCAGCTCACGTGTGTCGAACACGAGAGGGGAGCGATGGTCGAGGCGGGCGTTGATGGGCTTCCTGCTTTCTCCGGGGTTTTCGCACCGCCCGTATTCCGTCGTGGAAATTCGGGCAGCCGAGATCGCGGACATAGGCGCGACCGAAGAGCCAGGATACTGGACGGGCCCCGATAGGCCCAATCCGCTCCCGACCGGACCGGTCCGGCCGCCGGGTCGCCTACTGGCGCCCCTCCTCGTACTGCCGCAGCTGATCGAGGTTGATCATGCTGGTGTCGAAGAGGCTGGTCTCGTCCAGGGCGCCGGGCTGCGCGGCCTGGTCGTGCGGGGCGTGCTGGGGCTGCGGGGGCATCTGCTGCTGGAGGTAGGCGTTCGGGTCGTAGCCCTGCTGCTGCCAGTCGTAGCCGTACGCGCCGGGGTGCTGGGCGTCCTGGGAGTAGGCGACGTCATGGGGCTGCTGGTAGCCGTAGACGTCCTGCTGCTGGTAGGCCGCCGGGTCCTGGTAGTAGCCCTGCTGCTGGGGCTGGAGTGGCTGCTGGTGCTCCTGGGGCTGCTGCTGGGGCAGCTGGGGCACCTGCGGGTCCTGGTCGGCGCCGATGCCCGCCAGCCCGGCCAGGTACTCGGCGTCGGCCTGCGGCCGGCCGGAGTGCGGGTCGTCGCCCTGCGCCGCCAGATGTGCGCCCAGCTCGTCGATCGCCCGGGCCCCCTGGAGCTTGTCGCGGCCCCGACCCACCGCCTCCAGCGTCTTGCTCAGCACGGCCTGGAACGCCCCGAACTTGGCGTCCACGTACACATCGGCGCGCTGCCTGAGGGTCTCGGGGTCGGCGCTGCGCTCGGGGGCCTCGGTGCCGTCCTCGTCCGGGTACCCCTGGTCGTCCAGGCCGGTGCCGAGGCCGAGCAGCTTCTCGCGACCGCGGTCGACCGAACCGATGGTCTTGGTGAGCACGACCTCGAAGTTGGCGAGCTTGCTGTCGACGTAGTCGTCGGCCTCGGCGCGGATCTCCTCCGCTTCCCGGCGGGCCTCCGCGAGGATCCGGTCCGCCTCGTCCTGGGACTGCCGGGCCACCTCGGTGTCGGAGATCAGCGAACCGCGCTGGGCGTGTGCGGACTCGATGATCCGCTCCGCCTCGGCGCGCGCCTGCTCGACCATCTGCTCGCGCCCGCCGAGCAGCTCCTGCGCCTGCGCGAGGGAACCGGGCAGCGCCGCGCGCACCTCCTCCAGCATGGCGAGCAGCTCGGCACGGTTGACCACGCACGATGCCGACATGGGCATGGACCGGGCGCCGGCGACGGTCGCGACGATGTCGTCGAGCTTCTTCTGCACGTCCACCTTGGACTCGCCACTCTCTGGGGGTTGGAACGACGGAACGGGTCGACTGTACGTCCACGGGGCCTGCACCCGACACCAACTGACGGTCCATCAGCCAAGCATCGCGGGCGTGCGCCGGGGGCGGGGTCAGTCCCTCTCGCGCAGCCGCTCGGTGAGGGCTTCGAGGACGAACGACGGGACCAGGTGGGAGACGTCACCGCCCCAGGCGGCGACCTCCTTGACGAGGCTGGAGGACAGGAAGCTGTAGGTGGGGTTGGTGGGCACGAAGAGGGTCTCCACCCCCGACAGCCCGTTGTTCATCTGGGCCATCTGCAGCTCGTAGTCGAAGTCGCTGACGGCGCGCAGTCCCTTGACGATCGCGGGGATGTCGCGCTGCTTGCAGAAGTCGACGAGCAGGCCGTGGAAGGACTCGACCTCGACGTTGCCGTACTCGGCGGTGGCCCGGCGGATCAGGTCGATCCGCTCGTCGACCGTGAACAGCCCCTTCTTGGACTGGTTGATCATCACGGCGACGTGGACGACGTCGTACAGCTTGGAGGCACGGGCGATGATGTCCAGGTGCCCGTTGGTGATGGGGTCGAACGACCCCGGACAGACGGCGCGGCGCAACTCGGGTTCCTCGCTCTCCGATCCGGTCATGACACGCTTGTTGACGTCGATTCGGCGGACGTCGAAGCGGCGCGACCGTACCAAAGCGTCCCCTCGCCGTAGCGACGGGCCTTGATCGCTTCGAATCCGTCCGGCCATGGGAACGTGCCGCCTCGGGTGCTGCGTTCCACGGTGACGAGTGCCTGCTCGGTCAGCCACCCCTGACCACGGAGTGTGAGCAGGATCTCGCGCAGTTCCTGGTCGGTCACCGCGTAGGGCGGGTCCAGGAAGACGATGTCGTACGGGTCGCCGGGGGCCGGTGCGGCGGCGGTCTGCTCGGCCTTGCCGGCCCGGACCTCGGCGCCCGGGAGGCCCACCGTGCGGACGTTGTCGCGGATGGTGCGGACGGCGCGGGCGTCGGCCTCGACCAGCAGGACGTGGGCGGCGCCGCGGGAGAGCGCCTCCAGCCCGACCGCCCCGGAACCGCCGTAGAGATCGAGCACCCGGGCGCCGGCCAGCGGCCCGTCGAGCGACTCCCAGGTGGAGAACATGCCCTCGCGCGCCCGGTCGGAGGTCGGGCGGGTGCCGTTGCCGGGGGGTACGGCCAGGCGGCGGCCGCCGGCCGTACCGGCGATCACGCGGGTCATGGGCCCGTCCTTACGTTGCGCGTGGTCGGTGTGGAGTGCTGGTGGGAGCCGGTCGGGCTCCGCTCCTCCACGATATTCCGTCGACCGGCGGCGAACGGCCGTCCAAGGCGCCGCTCGGGCGCCCGGGCCAGTGATCGATCTCACGGCCGGACGGCGCGGGAGGTCCCCGCCGCGCCCGGCTCCGGGCCGGCCGGCACTCCCCCGCTCGTCGCGCAACCCCTCAGCCCTTGTCCAGATACTGCTCCCGCTCCTCGTCCAGCAGGGCGGACAGCGCGATCCTCAGCTCCGGATAGCCGGTCAGCTCCGGATCCGCGGTGACCAGCGCCGTGGCCTCCTCGCGGGCGGACGCGATGATCTCCTCGTCGTCGATGACCGTGAGCATCCGCAGCGAGGAGCGGACGCCGGACTGCGCCTGTCCGAGGACGTCGCCCTCGCGTCGCTGTTCGAGGTCGATACGGGAGAGTTCGAAGCCGTCGAGGGTGGCGGCCACGGCGGCCAGCCGGGCCCGGGCGGGGCTGGCCTCGGGCATCTCGCTGACCAGCAGGCACAGTCCGGGCGCCGAGCCGCGGCCGACCCGGCCGCGCAGCTGGTGCAGCTGGGAGACGCCGAAGCGGTCCGCGTCCATGATCACCATGGCGGTGGCGTTCGGGACGTTCACCCCGACCTCGATGACCGTCGTCGCGACCAGCACGTCCAGCTCTCCGGCGGCGAAGGACCGCATCACCTCGTCCTTGTCGTCCGGCGCCATCCTGCCGTGCAGCACCGCCACCCGCAGGCCGTCGAGCGGTCCCCTGGCGAGCTGTTCGGCGATGTCGAGCACCGCGAGCGGCGGGCGCTTCTCCTGCGCGTCCTCCGGTGAACTCGCCTCGGCGGCGGCCCCCTTGGAGCCGGAGCCGCCCTTCTTGCCCTTGGGCGCCTCCTCCTCGTCGTCGCCGATCCGCGGGCACACCACATAGCCCTGGTGCCCGGCGGCCACCTCTTCGCGGACCCGCTCCCAGGCGCGGGCGAGGAAGTGCGGCTTGTCCTTGGCGGGCACCACATGGCTGGCGATCGGCGAGCGTCCGGCGGGGAGTTGGTCCAGGACGGAGGTCTCCAGATCGCCGAAGACGGTCATGGCGACCGTGCGCGGAATGGGTGTGGCCGTCATGACGAGCAGGTGCGGCGGCTGCTTGCCCTTGCCGCGCAGCGCGTCGCGCTGTTCGACGCCGAAGCGGTGCTGTTCGTCGACGACCACCAGCCCCAGGTCGTGGAACTGCACCTTGTCCTCGATCAGGGCATGGGTGCCGACGACGATCCCGGCCTCGCCGGTGACCAGATCGAGCAGCGCCTGGCGGCGGGCCGCGGCCCCCATGGAGCCGGTCAGCAGCACCACCTTCGTCCCCTGTTCGGCCCCGCCCAGCATGCCGCCCTCGGCCAGTTCGCCCATCATCTCGGTGATGGAGCGGTGGTGCTGCTGGGCCAGCACCTCGGTCGGCGCGAGCATCGCGGCCTGGCCGCCGCTGTCGACCACCCCGAGCATGGCGCGCAGCGCGACCATGGTGTTGTGCGTGACGGTGAAGTGGTCGGTCACATAGGCGTGGTCGGGGTGCGCGACGCTGATGCACTGGGCGGGCTTGCGGCCGACGTGCTCGATGGCCTGGATGGTGCGGCGGAAGCGGACATCGCCCGGGGGCCGCCGGGGCGTCGGGTCCGCCCCCCGGGAGAGCGGGTACGTGTCGGGAAGCGCCACGGCGACGTCGTACACACCGCGCACGCCGGGTGCGGGGATCAGGCGGGCGCTGCCGCCCAAAGAGCGCACCAGCCAGGCGAGGCCCTCGGCCGTCGCGGTGGGGGCCCCGCGGAAGGCCGCGCCGTTTCCGAAGAACTCGCCCCCCGCGTCCATCAGGCCCTGCACCACGGCCAGCCGGTCCTTGAGCGGCGCGTTCCGACAGGCGTCCGGGACCCGGCCCCCGTTGTCGGCCAGCGCCCGGCCCAGCTCGTACGGATCGCGCGGGCGGAGCTCCCCGCCGTCGAGGTCCACCGGCACGGCCGGCGCGATGGACCACTTGGGCCGGCCGTCGGCGCCCAGCAGATCGCCGCGCAGCTCGCGCGTCGTCAGCACCCGCTCCTCCGTGCCTTGGGCCCCGACGATCCACAGGTGCTCGTCGTCGCACTCGACGGCGCTGCCGTCCGACAGCACCAGCCGCCACACCTCCCGCTCCCCCTGGGGAAAGACACCGTCCACCACGGCGATCTCGCCGCTCGGCACGACCACCTCCGTGCCGACGGCCATCTCCCCCATGGGCCGAAAGCCGCGCGGCGTCAGCACCAGGGCGTCCAGCGGCTGCGCCTTGCCGGAGCCCACCTCGCCCTGGAGGAGGCGGTGCATGGGGTGTTCGGTCGCCAGGTCGTCGAAGATCTCCCGGCTGACCTTCTGCTGGCCGTCGGTGAGGGTGAAGGGCAGCTTGGCGTCGAAGGCGTCGAGGATGCCGCCCTTGACCATCTTGCGTGCCACGGCGGGGAGTTGGGTGTCGGCGAGCCGGCGGCGGGCGAGGGCGACCTGCATCACGAACGCCTCGTCCCACTTCAGCCGGGCCCGCGCGTCGGCGATGTCGGCCTTGCTCCCCGGCCGGTGGATCTTGAGCAGTGCCTCGGGCAGCGGGACCAGCGCGCGCCCCTCGCGCAGCGCCTCGGGCAGCGGATCGACGGCGTCCGGCGCGCTGGGCAGCACCGCGTCGACCGCCTTGGCGATCTTCCAGGACGCCATCTGCTGGCAGGCCGGGTAGATCGGCATCAGCTGATGGGCGAACGCGCTGGCCGCGTCGGCTCCGTCGCCGGCGTCGCGGTCGAGGAGCTCGTACTCGGGGTGGGCGAGCTGCAGTTTGCGGTTGAAGACCGACACCTTGCCGGCGAACATCGCGCGCCGCCCCGGCACCAGCTCCTTGTGCGGCTTGTGGATGCCCTTGCCGAAGAAGACCAGCTGGAGCCGGCCGCTGCCGTCCGTGAGCGTCACTTCGAGGCGCTGCCCCCGGCCGGCGTTGAATTTCAGCACCCGGGAATCCGCGACCTGCGCGACGACCGTGACGTGTTCGTCCAGCGGGAGATCCGCGAGGCGGGTCAGCTCACCACGCTCGGCGTAGCGGCGCGGGTAGTGGTGCAACAGGTCGCCGACCGTATGCAGGTCGAGCTGCTCGGCCAGCACCTTCGCGGTGGTACCGCCGAGGATTTTCTTCAGGGATTCGTCGAGCGCAGCCACGCGTCTATTGCACACCACGCCTGTGACAATTGCGGCTCACCCACCGGCACGGGCGCTCACTCCACGCCGATGAGCAGCGGCGCGGCGTGCTGGCCGCCCTCGTAGACGACCGTGTCCACGGCCAGATGCCGCTCGCGCACATGCCGCTCCAGCCGCTCGGCGAGGGAGTCGGGCGCGTCGGCGCCCAGGACCAGGGTCACCAGTTCCCCGCCGGCCGACAGCATCCGGTCCAGGACGGTCATCGCGGTGCGGGTGAGGTCCGAGCCGATCACCGCGACATCGCCGTCGATCAGGCCCAGGACGTCCCCGGCCTGGCAGACCCCGGCCATCGTCCACGACTGCCGCTCGGCGAGGGCCAGCTCCGCGTAGCGGGTGGCGCCCGCGGCCGAGGTCATCGCGACCACGTCCTCGTCGAAGCTGCGGCCCGGCTCGTGCACGGCCAGCGCGGCGAGGCCCTGGACGGCGGCGCGGGTGGGGATCAGCGCGACCCGTACGCCTTCGGTGCGGGCCTGTTCGGCGGCGGCCGCCGCGGTGTGCCGCAGTTCGGGGTCGTTGGGCAGCAGCATCACCTCGCGGGCGTGCGCCTGCCGGATCGCCTGCACCAGTTCACCGCTGGCGGGCGGCTCCCCGGGACGTACGGAGACCGGCGTGGCGCCGGCTTGCGCGCACAGTCCGGCCAGTCCGTCGCCCGGCACCACCGACACCACGGCCCGGGCCGCCATCGCCGGCTCCCTGGCGCGGCCGGCACCGCCGAAGTGGGTGATGCGGATCCGGTACGGCCGGCCCGCCTCGATGCCGGCCTCCACGGCCGCGCCCGCGTCGTCGACGTGGACATGGACGTTCCACAGGCCGTCCCCGCCGACCACCACCAGGGAGTCGCCGAGACCGTCGAGGCGGGTGCGCAGCCGCGCCACGGCCGCGTCGTCGGCCTCCAGCAGGTAGATCACCTCGAAGGCCGGCCCGTCCGGGTCCCCGCGGTCCTCCGCGGCCGTCCGGGCGGCGACCTCGCAGCCGGCCGCCTCGGGCAGCGGGGCGTCGGCCCGTACCGCGACCGGGGTCGCCGAGACCTTCCCGCCGAGCGCGTCGGCGAGCGCGCCCAGCAGGGCGACGAGCCCGCAGCCGCCGGCGTCCACGACGCCGGCCCGGCCCAGGACCGCGAGCTGCCCGGGGGTCGCCCGCAGGGCGCTGCGGGCGCCCTCGTGGGCGGCGTGGGCGATCTCGGCCGCGCCGCCCGCCCCGCCGGCGGCCCGCTCCGCGGCGTCGGCGGCCGCGGTCGCGACGGTCAGGACGGTGCCTTCCACGGGGTGCGCGACGGCCTCGTAGGTCGCCGTGGCGGCCCGGCGCAGCGACCTGCGCAGCGCGTCCGCTCCGCCGTCGGTGCCGCCGTCCGCGGCCGCCAGCACCTCGGTCATCCCGCGCAGCAGCTGCGCCACGATCGTGCCGGAGTTCCCGCGCGCCCCTATGAGGGCGCCGTGCGCCATGGCGCCGATGGCGTCGGCCAGGCCCGGGGCGGTACCGGCCGAGGCGTGCCCGTCGAAGGCGGCCTCGACCGCGCGGGCGGCCGATTCGAGCGTCAGATACAGGTTGGTGCCGGTGTCGCCGTCGGCCACCGGGTAGACGTTGATCGCGTCGATCCGCTCGCGTTCCCGGCCGAGCGCCTCCAGGGCCAGCCCGCACCAGGAGCGGACCGCGGCGGCGTCGAGCGGGTACGGCACGTCGTCCTCCTGGGTCACGGGATGCACCGCACAGTAGCCGCGGCCGGGCGGGGAGGCCGGAGCGGGGGCCCTGGGGTGCGTGATAGTTTCGTTCTACGGGAGCGGTCGTTGTATGCTGCTCCGGTTGCCCGATGCGAATCGGGCCATTTCCTCTCCTGACGACGCCGGCCGGGCAATGCACTCGGCTCGTCGGGATCTCACCGTAAGTGCATCTGAAGTCTTTGGAGTGACCCGTGGCTGCCAACTGCGACGTCTGCGGCAAGGGGCCGGGCTTCGGCAAGAGTGTCTCGCACTCGCATCGCCGCACCAACCGTCGTTGGAACCCCAACATCCAGACGGTTCGTGCAGTGATCGGGCGCACGCCGAAGAAGCTGAACGCCTGCACCTCGTGCATCAAGGCCGGCAAGGTCTCGCGCTGACGCCTTAGCCGTAGCGCAGCCCGACCGGTTGCTTGGGAAGCCGGTCCACCCTCGTGGTGGACCGGCTTCTGCCGTTCCCGGGGCAGGGCAGGGCAGGGCGTGACAACGGCAGAGGAGCGCTCCGCGAGCGCCGCTGCCCGGCCGAGCGTCGCCGGGGCCGTGCTCAGCGCCCGTCGCGCAGGCGCCAGCCGTGGTCCACGGGGCCGATGCCCGCGCCCAGCCGGAAGCCGGCCGCGATGGCGCCGGTGACGTACTCCTTGGCGGCCGCGGCGGCCTGCGGGACGGTGTCCCCCTTGGCCAGCCGTGCGGCGAGCGCGCTGGCGAGCGTGCAGCCGGTGCCGTGGGTGTGCCGGTTGTCGTGGCGGGGGGCGCGCAGCCAGTGCTCCTCGGTGCCGTCGGTGAGCAGATCGACGGCCGTGTCCCCGGCGCCTCCGGGCCCGCCGCCCTCCGCGACCGGCAGATGGCCGCCCTTGATGAGCGCCCAGCGCGGCCCGAACTCCAGGACGGCGGCGGCCGCCCGCCGCATGTCGGCCTCCTCCTGGACGCGTACGCCGGTGAGCTGGGCGACCTCGTCCAAGTTGGGGGTGGCGACGGTGGCCGTCGCCAGCAGCTTGCCGCGCACCGCGTCCAGCGCGGAGGCGGCCAGCAGCGCATCGCCGTGTTTGGACACCCCGACGGGGTCGACGACGACCGGGACCGTGAGTTCGGCGAGCAGCTCCGCGACGGTTTCGACGAGTTCCGCGGAGGAGAGCATCCCGGTCTTGACCGCCTGGACGCCGATGTCGTCGACGACGCTGCGGAACTGGGCCCGGACGGCCTCGGCGGGCAGCTCCCACGCGCCCTGGACGCCCAGGGAGTTCTGGGCGGTGACGGCGGTCAGCACGCTCATGCCGTGGGTGCCGAGCGCCAGCATCGTCTTCAGGTCGGCCTGGATGCCCGCGCCGCCGCCGGAGTCGGACCCGGCGACGGTCAGGACGCGTGGAGGTATGCCCATGCCGCCGAATCTACTAGGGCCTGCCCGGGCGATCAGGGCCTAGGGCCTGTCCGATGGGTCAGGGTCGGAGAGGCCGCGGCGTCTGGTGCGGTGCATCGCAAGGCGCCGGAGCGTCTCGATAGCGGAGCTATCGGGACGTTTCGGCAACGCCGCGAGGTGCCGTGCCAGACGCCGCGGCCTCGGCCATGACCCATCGGGCAGGCCCTAGGCGTCCCCGTTGTCCCCGAAGTGGTCCCAGCCGGCCTTTGCCCAGGGGGCGCCGTCCACCGTCACCTGCGGCAGCGCGGAGGGGTTGAGCACCTCGCCGATGACCTTCCACCGGGCGGGCAGCTTCACATCGGGCGGGAAGGTGGCCACGATGGCGTGGTCCTCGCCACCGTTGAGCACCCACTGCATCGGGTCCACGCCGACCGCCGTACCGATGTCGGACATCTGCGAGGGGATGTCGATCGCGGCGGACCGCAGATCGATCCGGACCTTGCTGGCCTCGGCGATGTGCCCCAGGTCGGCGACGAGTCCGTCGCTGACGTCGGTCATGGCGGTGGCGCCGAGTCCGGCGGCCGCCGGGCCCGCGTGGTACGGGGGCTCGGGACGGCGGTGCGCCTCCACGAAGGCCCGCGGTGAGCGGAAGCCGCGGGTCAGGACGGCGTGCCCGGCGGCGGACCAGCCCAGCCAGCCGGTCACCGCGACCACGTCGCCGGGCTGGGCGCCGGCCCGGGTGACCGGCTCCTGGTTGCGCAGGTCGCCGAGCGCGGTGATGGCGACGGTGATGGTGTCGCCGCGTACGACGTCGCCGCCGACGACCGCGGCACCGGCCACCTGGCACTCGTCCCGCAGGCCGTCCATCAGCTCGGTCGGCCAGGTCGCGGGGAGCTCGGCGGGGACGACCAGGCCGAGCAGGATCGCGGTGGGCACCGCGCCCATCGCCGCGATGTCGGCGAGGTTCTGCGCCGCGGCCTTGCGGCCGACGTCGTAGGCGGTGGACCAGTCGCGCCTAAAGTGCCGGCCCTCCAGCAGGATGTCGGTGCTGGCGACCACCCTGCGGTCCGGCGCGGTGACCACCGCGGCGTCGTCGCCCGGCCCGATCCGTACCGCCGGAGTGGAGGTGAGCCGGGAGGTGAGCTCCCTGATCAGCCCGAACTCGCCCAGCTCCCCCACGGTGCCCTTCATGCTGTTGCCCTTCCCATGTGTACGGACGGTCCGTACGTGGCTGACGGCTGCGCCCCACTTCCCCTGTTCACCGCGCGGGTCTCCCCGCTCCGCGCGGTGACGCGGTACCGTGGCGTCCCTTCTTCCCACATGATCCTCGAAGCCGCCCTGGAGGTTCCGTGGTACAGGCCTACATCCTGATCCAGACCGAGGTCGGCAAGGCCTCGGCGGTAGCGGAGGTGATCTCGAAGATCTCCGGTGTACTGCAGGCCGAGGACGTGACCGGCCCCTATGACGTCATCGTGCGCGCTCAGGCCGACACTGTCGACGAACTGGGGCGGATGGTGGTCGCGAAGGTCCAGCAGGTGGAGGGCATCACCCGCACCCTTACCTGTCCGGTCGTTCATCTGTAGCTCCCCCGTATGCTCGGCCGGGTGATCTGTGCGCGTCGCCGGTACCTGGCCCTGCCGTTGCTCACCGTGCTGGTCGGCGCGGTGAGCTGTTCGTCTTCCGTGGACGTGGCCGCCCCCTCACCCCCCGGTGAGGCGGCACGGCACTGCCGGGCGCTCCACCGGGAGCTGCCGCAGACCGTGGACGGGCTCGCGCGACGTGCCGCCGAGCCCGTTTCCGACTTCACTGCCATATGGGGCGATCCTGCCGTGAAACTGCGCTGCGGGGTGCCGAAGCCCGACGTCCTGACGTACGGGAGTGAACATTACAACCCCAAGGCCGACGCGGCGGAAGTCAACGGCGTCGAATGGCTCTTCGAGAAGCAGGAGGACGGGTACCGCTTCACGACCGTGCTGCGCAAGGCCTATGTCGAGGTGACCGTTCCCGGGAAGTACGCCCCCGAGGTCGATGTGCTCACCGACCTCGCGGGCGCCGTGCGCAGGGCAGTGCCGAAGGGCGTCTAGCGCAGCCCCGTCGAGCGCTGGAGCGCGGCCTGGAGGAGCCGGTCGATCAGCTCCGGGTAGCTCACACCGCTCTCCTGCCACATCCGCGGGTACATGGAGATGGGCGTGAACCCGGGGAGTGTGTTGATCTCGTTGATCACGAACTCGCCGTCCTCCTGCAGGAAGAAGTCCGCCCGCACCAGGCCCTCGCAGGAGGCCGCCTCGAAGGCCGCGACGGCCAGCTCCTGGACCTTGGCGGTCTGCTCGGCGGTCAGCGGCGCGGGCACGATCCCGGTGGCCGAGTCGATGTACTTGGCCTCGAAGTCGTAGAAGTCGTGCGCGGTCACCGGCGGGATCTCGGCCGGGACGCTGGCCCGCGGGCCGTCCTCGAACTCCAGCACCCCGCACTCGATCTCGCGGCCGCGCAGCAGCGACTCCACGAGGATCTTGGGGTCGTGCCGGCGGGCCTCCTCGATGGCCTCGTCCAGGCCGCCGAGGTCGTCGACCTTGCTGATGCCCATGGACGAGCCGGCCCGGGCGGGCTTGACGAAGAGCGGCCAGCCGTGTTCCGCGGCGAAGTCCACGATCTTCTTGCGGGCGGCAGCGGGGTCCTGGTCCCACTCCCGCGGGCGGATGACCTCGTACGGGCCGACCGGCAGCCCGAAGGAGGTGAACACCCGCTTCATGTAGTCCTTGTCCTGGCCGACGGCGGAGGCGAGCACGCCCGAGCCGACGTAGGGCACGCCGGAGAGCTCCAGCAGGCCCTGCAGGGTGCCGTCCTCGCCGTAGGGGCCGTGCAGGACGGGGAAGACCACGTCGACCTCGCCGAGCGCCTTGGGCACCGAGCCCGGCTCGCTGTAGACGACCTCACGGCTGGTCGGGTCGACGGGGAGCACCACGGAGCCGTCGGCGGACTCGGCGAGCGCGGCCACGCTGGGCAGCTGCCGGTCGGTGATGGCCATCCGGTCGGGGTCGTCGGCGGTCAGTGCCCAGCGGCCGTCGGTGGTGATGCCGATGGGCAGCACGTCGTACTTCTCGCGGTCGATGGCGCGCAGCACGGCTCCGGCGGTGAGTACGGAGATGGCGTGCTCGGAGCTGCGGCCGCCGAACACGACGGCGACGCGGGGCTTGTGGGAGGAGGTCTGGCTGCTCATATCGCGTCGAGGGTACCTGCTGGTAGAGCCTGCGTCAGCGTTGCGGCGCCGGGTAGTACGCCCGCAAACCGGCAACGGCCCCCGCCCCGGCCCTAGTGCCGCTCGGACTTCGCGGTGCGCGACATCAGCTCCTTGAGAGCCACCATCGGCGGCTTGCCCTCGTGGACGATGTCCACGACCGTCTCGGTGAGCGGCATGTCGACGCCGTGCCGACGGGCCAGATCCAGTACGGACTCGCAGGACTTGACGCCCTCGGCGGTCTGCTTGGTGACCGCGATGGTCTCCTGAAGCGTCATCCCGCGGCCGAGGTTGGTGCCGAAGGTGTTGTTGCGCGACAGCGGCGAGGAGCAGGTGGCGACGAGGTCGCCCATGCCGGCCAGGCCCGCGAAGGTGTGCGCGTCGGCGCCCATGGCCAGGCCGAGCCGGGTGGTCTCGGCCAGACCCCGGGTGATCAGGGACGCCTTGGCGTTGTCGCCCAGGCCCATGCCGGTGGCGATGCCGACGGCGAGCGCGATGACGTTCTTGACGGCGCCGCCCAGCTCGCAGCCCACCACGTCGGTGTTGGTGTACGGGCGGAAGTACGAGGTGTGGCAGGCGCCCTGCAGCCGGCGGGCGACCGACTCGTCGGTGCAGGCGATGACCGCGGCGGCGGGCTGCCGGGCCGCGACCTCCTTGGCGAGGTTGGGGCCGGTCAGCACGGCGACGCGCTCCGCGGGGGCCTTGGCGACCTCCTCGATGACCTCGCTCATGCGCTTGGCCGTACCCAGTTCGACGCCCTTCATCAGGGAGACCAGGATCGTGTCGGAGGGCAGCAGGGGCGCCCATTCGGCGAGGTTGCCGCGCAGCGTCTGGGAGGGGACGGCCAGGACGGTGAACTCCGCGTCCCGTGCCGCCTGTGCGGGGTCGGTGGTGGCCCGTACGGACGCGGGGAGCTCGACCCCCGGCAGGTAGTCGGGGTTGGTGCGGCCGCTGTTGATGGCGTCGACGAGGCCGGCGCGGCGCCCCCACAGGGTCACCTCGCATCCCGCGTCGGCCAGCACCATCGCGAATGCGGTGCCCCAGGACCCCGTGCCGTAGACGGCGCAGCGCGTCACTTGCCTTCATCCTCCTGTGCCTGCTGGGTGCTTCGGACCTGCTGCGGGGCGGCGGCGCCTTCGGTGGCGGCGGCCGGCTCGGCGGCCCGGTTCGCCACCGCGGCCCGGCCGGCCTTGGCGGCCTCTCGGGCGGCGCGGCGCTCCTGGGCGATCGCCTTGCGCCAGTCGTACGGTTCGGCCGGCGCCGGCTCGCCGCGGAGCTCGGCGAGCTGCTCGGTGATCGCGGCCATGATGCGGTCGGTGACGGCGCGCAGCACCTCGGCGGTCGGCTCCTGGTCGTAGTACGCGCTCAGGTCGACCGGCGGTCCCGCCTTGACCCGCAGGGTCTTGCGCGGGAGCAGCTGGAGCTTGTTCTCCTTGGCGTACGGCGGCATCGCGTCGTTGGCGCCCCACTGCGCGACGGGGATGACCGGCGCCTTCGTCAGCAGGGCCACCCGCGCCGCACCGGTCTTGCCCTGCATGGGCCACAGCTCCGGGTCGCGGGTGAGGGTGCCCTCGGGGTAGAAGGCGACGCATTCGCCCTTGTGGATGGCGGTGACGGCGGCGCGGAACGCGGTGGCGGCGTCGGTGGTTTCCCGGTAGACGGGGATCTGCCCGGTGCCGCGCATCATCAGACCGACAAAGCCGCTCTTGAAGAGTCCGGCCTTGGCGAGGAATCGGGGGACCCGCCCGGTGTTGTACTGATAGTGCGCATACGAGAGCGGGTCGAGATACGAGTTGTGGTTGACCGCGGTGATAAAACCGCCGTCGGCCGGAATGTGCTCCATTCCCCGCCAGTCCCGCTTGAACAGAACCAAGAGCGGCGGTTTGCAGATGACCGCGGCCAAGCGGTACCAGAAGCCGATTCTGCGGCGGGACACTGGGACACCCTCCTTGTGGGACCTGTGATGCTGCTGCGAGCCGGCAGCCGCACAAGTGTCGCCCCAGGTACCCGCTCTGTCGAGGACACCGTAACCCCGGCGCTCCCGGAGAGCGGCGGCGGCGGGTGAGAATGGCGCCGATGCGAAGAGACGGAGCGGATGTGGGCTGGAGCCTGGTCGTGCCGCTGAAGCCGCTGGTGCGGGCCAAGAGCAGGCTCTCCGGGGCGGCCGGTGAGGAGTTTCGGCCCCGCTTGGCCCTCGCCTTCGCCCTGGACACCGTGACAGCGGCGCTGGCCTGCGAAGACGTGCGGGATGTGGTGGTTGTCACGGATGATCCGCTCGCCGGGGAGCGTCTGGCGGCCCTGGGGGCGCGGATCGTGCCCGACACACCGGCGCGGGGGCTCAACGCGGCACTGGCCCATGGGGCGGGCGCGGTGCGGGCGCACCGCCCGGGCGCGCCGGTCGCCGCGTTGAACGCCGACCTTCCGGCACTGCGCCCGACCGAACTGGAACTGGTGCTCCATTCCGCTTCGCTATTTCCCCGTGCATTTCTCGCGGATGCGGCGGATATCGGGACAACACTTCTGACCGCGAGTTCCGGAGTGGAATTGGCACCGGCATTCGGCGGTGCCTCGCGGGCCCGTCACCTGGCGTCCGGAGCGCGGGAGATCACCACACCGGACGTGGTGTCGGTACGCCGGGACGTGGACACCGGCGAGGACCTGCTGGCCGCGCTGGCACTGGGCGTGGGCCCGCACACGGCGCGCCAGGCGCCGCGTCTGCCGCCGCCGGTCAGAGCGTCTGGAGCGTGATCAGGTCGATGTGCCGGGCGTCGCCCTCCCCGGTGACCTCGATGCGGACCCGCTGACCGGGCCGCAGCAGCAGCAGGCCGCCGGCGTCGAAGGCCGCCGCGTCGAAGGGCAGTGGGGTCCCGTCGTCCAGCAGCACGCTGCCGGAACGGGTGTCGGAGTCGTACGTGTACGCGGTGGCCTGCATGGCACAGAGCCTAGACGGCGCCCGAACGCACCGCGGGCCGGGCTCCCCGGAGGGAGACCGGCCCGACGCATGGCGTCGCCGCTGCTGGTTACCGCTTGCGGGCGGTGGCCTTCTTCGCGGTGGTCTTGCGGGCGGTGGCCTTCTTGGCGGGGGCCTTCTTCGCGGTGGCCTTCTTGGCGGGGGCGGTCTTCTTCGCCGTCGCCTTCTTGGCCGTGGTGGCCTTCTTGGCCGTGGTGGCCTTCTTGGCGGTGGTCGCCTTCTTGGCGGTGGTCTTCTTCGCCGTCGTCTTCTTGGCGGTGACCTTCTTCGCCGTGGTGGTCTTCTTCGCCGCCGCCTTCTTGGCGGTGGTGGCCTTCTTCGCGGCGGCCTTCTTGGCGGTGGCCTTCTTCGCGGCGGCCTTCTTGATGGCCGCGCCGCCGGTCAGGCTGCCCTTGGGGGCCTTCTTGACGGCGACCTCGCCACCCTTGGGGAGCTTCTTCGAGCCGCTCACCAGGTCCTTGAAGCCCTGACCGGCGCGGAAACGCGGCACCGAGGTCTTCTTGACCCGCACGCGCTCACCCGTCTGCGGGTTACGGGCGTAACGGGCCGGACGGTCGACCTTCTCGAACGAGCCGAATCCGGTGACCGAAACACGGTCGCCGGTGACAACTGCGCGGACGATTGCGTCCAGTACCGCGTCGACCGCGTCCGCGGCGTTCTGACGGCCGCCGAGCTTGTCGGCAATGGCTTCTACGAGCTGCGCCTTGTTCACGTCTTCCCCTTCGGAGACATTGCTGGAACGAAAGTTTCCAAGCTTTTTCGCACGTTAGGCAGATATATACCGCAAATCAAACACGAAACGGGCTAATCACCCTTGTGCCGCAACGAACTCGACCTTCACGGACTTCCGTCGGCGTGCACATCTTCGGGATAACGACCTTCGTCGAGGTCTTCCATGAACCACTCCAGACGCCTTGCCGCGTCCGCAAGATCGTGTTTAGCCGCGGCCGTGATGACGAGCAGCTTCCGGTTCAGCGCCATCCGTACGCCCTCCGGGACTTGCAGTGTCCGCACTCTTGCGTGTGCGTCCTTGAGACGGTCGGCGACGAGACCGTAGAGCTTGAGTTGGTCGTCGCGTTCCATGCGCTAATTGTGCCATCTGCGGCGAGTTGTCGCTTCACGGGGCCTCAACAGCGGCCTGGACAAGCAGATGCGCCCCCTGCCAACTGCACAGGGGGCGCATCGTACGCAATATGGCTTTGAGCCATAAAACCCGAGGTCAGACCTCCATCGTACGCGGCTTGAACGACGGCCGGTTCGCCTCGTACGCCACGATGGACGGCTCCTCCCGAAGGGTGAGGCTGATGTCGTCCAGCCCCTCCAGCAGACGCCAACGCGCGTTCTCGTCCAGCTCGAAGTCGGCGGTGACGCCCTGCGCGCGGACCTGCCGGTCGACCAGGTCGACGGTCACCTCGGTGGTCGGGTCGGCCTCCACCAGCTGCTGCAGCCGGTCCACGGTCTCCTGCGGCAGGACCACCGTCAGCAGGCCGTTCTTGAGGGAGTTGCCGCGGAAGATGTCCGCGAACCGCGAGGAGATGACGGCCTTGAAGCCGTAGTTCTGCAGCGCCCAGACAGCGTGCTCGCGCGAGGAGCCGGTGCCGAAGTCGGGGCCGGCGACCAGCACCGTGGCGCCCTTGTACGCCTCCTGGTTGAGGACGAACTCCGGGTCCTTGCGCCAGGCCTCGAACAGCCCGTCCTCGAAGCCGTCGCGGGTGACCTTCTTCAGCCAGTGGGCCGGGATGATCTGGTCGGTGTCGACGTTGCTGCGGCGCAGCGGGACGGCCCGGCCGGTGTGGGTGGTGAAAGCTTCCATGGTTCAGACTCCCGCGGGCGTGGCGACGTGGGACTGGCCGGCCGTTGCGGCCAGGTCGGCCGGTGAGGCCAGATGGCCGAGAACCGCCGTCGCGGCGGCGACCTGCGGAGAGACCAGGTGGGTACGGCCGCCCTTGCCCTGACGGCCCTCGAAGTTGCGGTTGGAGGTGGACGCGGAGCGCTCACCGGGCGCCAGCTGGTCGGGGTTCATGCCCAGGCACATCGAGCAGCCCGCGTGCCGCCATTCGGCGCCCGCCGCGGTGAACACCTTGTCCAGGCCCTCGGCGACGGCCTCCAGGGAGACCCGGACCGACCCGGGCACGATCAGCATCCGTACACCCTCGGCGACCTTGCGGCCCTCCAGGATGGACGCCGCCGAGCGCAGGTCCTCGATACGGCCGTTGGTGCACGAACCTACGAAGACGGTGTCGACGGTGATCTCGCGCAGCGGCTGTCCCGCCGTCAACCCCATGTACTCCAGGGCCTTTTCGGCGGCCAGCCGCTCCGAGGCGTCCTCGTACGAAGCCGGGTCGGGGACGCTCGCCGAAAGCGGCGCGCCCTGGCCGGGGTTGGTGCCCCAGGTGACGAACGGCGACAGCGAAGCGGCGTCGATGTGCACCTCGGCGTCGAAGACCGCGTCGTCGTCGGTGCGCAGCGTCTTCCAGTATGCGACCGCGGCGTCCCAGTCCTCGCCCTGGGGGGCGTGGTCACGGCCCTGCAGGTAGTCGAAGGTGGTCCGGTCGGGGGCGATCATGCCGGCCCGCGCACCCGCCTCGATCGACATGTTGCAGATGGTCATCCGGGCTTCCATCGACAGCTTCTCGATGGCCGAGCCGCGGTATTCCAGGACGTAGCCCTGGCCGCCGCCGGTGCCGATCTTGGCGATGATCGCCAGGATCAGGTCCTTGGCGGTGACGCCCTCGGGCAGCTCGCCGTCGACGGTGATCGCCATGGTCTTGAAGGGGGCCAGCGGCAGCGTCTGGGTGGCCAGGACGTGCTCGACCTGGCTGGTGCCGATGCCGAACGCCAGGGCGCCGAAGGCTCCGTGGGTGGAGGTGTGGCTGTCACCGCAGACCACCGTGGTGCCAGGCTGGGTCAGGCCCAACTGCGGTCCCACGACGTGGACGACGCCCTGCTCGACGTCGCCCAGCGGGTGCAGCCGGACGCCGAACTCCGCGCAGTTCTTGCGCAGCGTCTCCAGCTGGGTGCGCGAGACCGGGTCGGCGATCGGCTTGTCGATGTCGAGGGTCGGGGTGTTGTGATCCTCGGTGGCGATGGTCAGGTCCGTCCGGCGCACCTGGCGCCCGGCCTTGCGGAGGCCGTCGAACGCCTGCGGGCTGGTGACCTCGTGCAGCAGGTGCAGATCGATGAAGAGGAGGTCGGGCTCGCCTTCCGCGCGCCGGACGACATGGTCGTCCCAGACCTTCTCCGCGAGTGTCCGTCCCATCGCTTTCCCTCCGGCCGGCCGCTTTGCCGGCCTTGCTCGTCCATGCGCGGGTGCCCGCAGAAGTCCCCCTGCCGGGCCTTACGCCGGGCCCTGGTCGAGGGCCACACATACAGACTGACGACTTCCCTGGAAAATTGAACTTGCGTTTCACACTGTGAGACGTGAGTATCGTTGCATGGACAACTCTAGCGGCGTCGGCGTTCTCGACAAGGCAGCTCTGGTTTTGAGCGCCCTGGAGTCCGGTCCGGCCACCCTCGCCGGGCTGGTCGCGGCGACAGGGCTTGCACGACCCACGGCCCACAGGCTGGCCGTGGCTCTGGAACACCACCGGATGGTGGCGAGGGACATGCAGGGCCGGTTCATCCTGGGCCCGCGGCTCTCCGAGCTGGCCGCGGCGGCCGGCGAGGACCGCCTGCTGGCCACGGCCGGACCGGTGCTCACCCACCTGCGCGATGTGACGGGCGAAAGCGCCCAGCTCTATCGACGACAGGGCGATATGCGGATCTGCGTGGCGGCGGCGGAACGGCTGTCCGGACTGCGGGACACCGTCCCGGTCGGCTCCACGCTCCCCATGAAGGCGGGCTCGGCCGCCCAGATCCTGATGGCCTGGGAGGAGCCGGAGCGGCTGCACCGCGGCCTGCAGGGCGCGCGCTTCACGGCCACCGCCCTGTCCGGCGTACGGCGCCGCGGCTGGGCCCAGTCGATCGGTGAGCGCGAGCCGGGCGTGGCCTCCGTCTCCGCGCCCGTGCGCGGCCCCTCCAACCGCGTGGTGGCCGCCGTCTCGGTCTCCGGACCGATCGAGCGGCTGACCCGCCACCCGGGCCGGATGCACGCCCAGGCGGTCATCGACGCGGCGGCCCGCCTCTCCGAGGGCCTGCGGCGAAGCGGCTGACCTCCCCGTCGGGGCGGAGCGGGGCGTAAAGCCGTTGTCGGTTGCCGTCACGACGCCGAAAGGGGGCGGCCCTGTACGGATGATCCGTACGGGGCCGCCCCCTTTCGGTGCTGCCGCGCGCCTCAGCCCGCCAGCCGCTCCGCCGCCCGCTCCCCTCGGCGGCCCACCGGCACCACGCCGCGGGCCTGCCCCAGCCCATGCGGCGGCATATCGGCGTAGATGGTCTCGTAGGAGCCCGCCGGCACGACATAGGTCTCGTGCCAGATGCCGACCTCGCCCCGGCCCGCCCGCGCCCGCCGGTTGAAGGCGGCCCAGGCCGGCCGGTGCTCACCGCTCTGGTCGCTCGCGTACGCCAGCAGCTTCTCCTTCGACTCCCAGTACTGCAGGACCGAGAAGTTCCGCAGCCCCGGCAGGACGCGGAAGCCGAGCAGCCCGCGCGCCGGATCCTTCGCCAGCTCCTTGATCATGCGCGGCATCGCCCGGAACACCGGCAGCCAACTGCGCACCGCCCGCCAGTTGTTGACCCGCATCCCGATGAGGAAGACCACCACCTCGTCGGTGCCGTCCGCCGTCATCCGCCCCTGCACCGGCTCGCCACTCATGACAACCCCCTTCGTCACGCCGCTCGACGTTGGATAGCGTCGCTATCCATGGTTGGATAGTGCCACTCTCTAATGAAGGGCGCAAGGGTCATGCGACTGGCAGAGCTCAGCGAGCGCAGCGGGGTGTCCACCGCCACGATCAAGTACTACCTGCGCGAAGGGCTGCTGCCTCCGGGCCGCCGGATCACCGCCACCCAGTCCGCGTACGACGAGGAGCATCTGCGGCGACTGCGGCTCGTCCGGGCCCTGATCCAGATCGGCCGGGTACCGGTCAGCACCGCCCGCGAGGTGGTGGCCGCCGTCGAGGACGACTCCCGCGACCAGCTCTCCCGCCTGGGAACGGCCGTCGAGGCGCTCCCGCACGGACCGGAGCCCGACGACCGCGATCCCGCGGCGGACCTCGCCCGGCGCACCGCCACCGAACTGCTGGAACGCGTCGGCTGGCACTTCGGACTGGCGATCGCCGGCCACGCCCGGGCCTTCCAGACGCTGGTCGCCGCCATCGCCGCGCTGCACCGCCTCGGCTACCCGTGCGACATCGCGGATCTGCTGCCCTACGCCCACTCGGCGGCCGGGCTCGCGGTGAGCGACCTGGACCTGGTCGAGGAGTATCGAACCCCGGCGGAGCAGGTGGAGGCGGCGGTGGCCCTGACCGTGCTCTACGAACCGGTGCTGCTCAGCCTGCGCCGGCTGGCGGAGGCCGAGGAGTCCAACAAGCGCTTCGGTGACGGCTCTTGACGCGGAAAGGCCCCCCGCATGACGCGGAGGGCCTTTCTCTTCTGTACCCCCGACCGGATTCGAACCGGCGCTACCGCCTTGAGAGGGCGGCGTGCTAGGCCGCTACACAACGGGGGCAAGTTTTCCTGCAGTTGAGCCTGTCCGAAGACACGCTGCGCTGGGCTACCAGGACTCGAACCTAGACTAAATGAACCAGAATCACTCGTGCTGCCAATTACACCATAGCCCATGGTGGTTTAGACCAGTACCCCCGACCGGATTCGAACCGGCGCTACCGCCTTGAGAGGGCGGCGTGCTAGGCCGCTACACAACGGGGGCCCTAGCGATCCTGCATGAGTGACAGTGGGTGCGACCCGGACTGTCCCCCTGGGAAGGATCTGTACCCCCGACCGGATTCGAACCGGCGCTACTGCCTTGAGAGGGCAGCGTGCTAGGCCGCTACACAACGGGGGCTTTGCAGATGAGCTCTGCGAGCTGGCCTACCAGGACTCGAACCTAGACTAACTGAACCAGAATCAGTCGTGCTGCCAATTACACCATAGGCCATCAAAGCGCAACCCCCCTCGGGGGGCTGATTTGATCTGCGCCTCCCGGCCGGACCTTTCGGCCCTCTCGGGCGGCGCAGGAAGAACATTACCTGATCGTGGACGGGGCTCCAAAACCGATAACTCCGCGCAACAGCTCGGGGAGCTCCGCCAGGCTCGCGATGCGCCGGATGCCGGGTGGCAGCTCCTCGCCGGTGTCCGTACGGTCCAGCCATACGGCGGTCAGCCCGGCGTCCCGGGCGCCGAGCGCGTCGATGTCGAGCCGGTCGCCGACGTAGACGACCTCCTCGGGTGCTGCCAGACCGAGCGCCTCGCAGGCGCCCGTGAAGGCCTCGGGGGCGGGCTTGGCGTGCCCCAGCTCGTCGGCGCACAGCACGGCCTCGAAGCGGGCGCGGATGCCCAGGGCGGCCAGCTTGCGCTCCTGGTTGGCGGAGGAGGAATTGGACAGCACCGCCTGGCGGACCAGCGGTGCCAGCGCCTCCAGGGCGGGCACGGAGTCCGGGAAGAGCACCCAGGACGCTTCGTAGTGCGCGACGTACCGGGCGAACCAGGCGTCCGCCTCGTCGTCGGTCAGCTCGGTGCCCAAAAACGTCCGGGCGCGCCCTCGGCGGTGGTCGAGGAACCCCACCTCACCTGCGAGGAAGCGGGCGAACTCGGTCTCCATGGCGGCGCGCCAGCGCGCCAGCGCCGCCTCCTCGCCGCCGTACGCGGCCAGCAGCCCCTCCGCCCGGAGGTGGCGCAGCGCACCGGCGCGGTCCGACCCGGTGTAGTCGAAGAGGGTGTCGTCGATGTCCCACAGGACGGCGCGAAGGGGCATACCGGCAATCTAGCGGAGCGGTCCGGGTACGCCTCGGGCCCGGAAGCCGTGCGGCGTCCGGGCCCGAGGGGTGCCTGAGAGGTCAGCCGGCCAGCTTGGCCAGGGCCGCGTCGATGCGCTGGAGGGTGCGCTCCTTGCCCAGGACCTCCAGGGACTCGAAGAGGGGCAGGCCGACCGTGCGGCCGGTGACGGCCACCCGGACGGGGGCCTGCGCCTTGCCGAGCTTGAGTCCGTGCTCCTCGCCGGCGGCCAGTACGGCCTCCTTGAGGGGCTCGGGGCCGGCGGCCCAGTCGGCGGCGGTGAGCTTGGCGCGGGCGGTGGTCAGCAGGGCGACCGGGTCGCCCTTCATCGCCTTCGTCCAGGACGCCTCGTCCTCGACCGGCTCCTTGCGGAAGAGGAAGTCGACGTTGGCGGTGATGTCGGAGAGCACCGTCAGGCGGGTCTGGGCGTGCGGGGCGATGGCCTGCCAGGCCGCCTCGTCGAAGTCCTCCGGGGCCCAGTTGGCAAACGGGGCCTTCAGCCAGGGCTCACAGGCCTTGATGAAGTCCTTGACGTCCAGCCGCCGGATGTGGTCGGCGTTGATCGCCTCGGCCTTCTTCAGGTCGAAGCGGGCCGGATTGGCGTTGACGTCCGCGATGTCGAACTTCTCGATCAGCTCCCGCACCGAGAAGATGTCCTGGTCGGCGGAGAAGGACCAGCCGAGCAGCGCAAGGTAGTTCAGCAGGCCCTCGGGGAGGAAGCCGCGCTCGCGGTAGAGGTTGAGGGAAGCCTGCGGGTCGCGCTTGGAGAGCTTCTTGTTGCCCTCGCCCATGACGTAGGGCAGGTGGCCGAAGGCCGGGATCTCCTTCGCCACACCCAGTTCGATCAGGGCCCGGTAGAGGGCGATCTGGCGGGGGGTGGAGGAGAGCAGGTCCTCGCCGCGCAGGACGTGGGTGATCCCCATCAGGGCGTCGTCGAGGGGGTTGACCAGGGTGTACAGCGGGGCGCCGTTGGCGCGCACGATGCCGTAGTCCGGGACGTTCTCCGGGGTGAAGGTCAGCTCGCCGCGCACCAGGTCGGTGAAGGTGATCGGCTCGTCGGGCATCCGGAAGCGGATGATCGAGGTGCGTCCCTCGGCGTCGTAAGCGGCCTTCTGCTCGGCGCTCAGCTCGCGGCACGTGCCGTCGTAGCCGGAGGGCCGGCCGGCCTTGCGGGCGGCGTCGCGGCGCTCGTCGAGCTCCTCGGTGGTGCAGTAGCAGTGGTAGGCGTGGCCGGCGGCCAGGAGCCGGTCGACGATGTCCCGGTAGATGTCCATCCGCTGGGACTGGCGGTACGGCGCGTGCGGGCCGCCGACCTCGGGGCCCTCGTCCCAGTCGAAGCCGAGCCAGTGGAAGGAGTCCAGCAGCTGCTGGTAGGACTCCTCGGAGTCGCGGGACGCGTCGGTGTCCTCGATGCGGAAGACCAGGGTGCCCTTGTTGTGCCGTGCGTAGGCCCAGTTGAACAGGGCCGTACGGATCAGGCCGACATGGGGGTTGCCGGTCGGGGAGGGACTGAAACGGACGCGGACGGGGGTCGCGTTAGCCACGCTTGATCACCTTGTTGGTGAGAGTGCCGATGCCTTCGATGGTGACGGCGACCTCGTCGCCGACGTTGAGGGGGCCGACCCCGGCCGGGGTGCCCGTGAGGATGACGTCGCCGGGAAGCAGGGTCATCGCCTCGGTGATGTGGACGATGAGGTCCTCGATCGGGCGGACCATGTCGCTGGTGCGGCCGAGCTGGCGCTGTTCGCCGTTGACCGTGCACTGGACCGCGAGGCCCGCGGCGACGTCCTCGGGGGTGAGCCCGGTCTCGACCCAGGGGCCGAGCGGGCAGGAGCTGTCGAAGCCCTTGGCCCGGGCCCACTGCTTCTCGCGCCGCTGGACGTCGCGCGCGGTGACGTCGTTGGCGCAGGTGTAGCCGAGGATCACGTCCTTGGCGCGCTCGCGGGGCACCTCGCGGCACATCCGGCCGATGACGACGGCGAGCTCCGCTTCGTGGTGCACCTCCTCGGAGAAGGAGGGGTACGCGATGGGGTCGCCGGGGCCGATCACCGAGGTGGACGGCTTGAAGAAGGTGACCGGCACGTCCGGGACGTCGTTGTCCAGCTCGGCGGCGTGTTCGGCGTAGTTGCGGGCGAGGGCCACGACCTTGTTGGGCAGGACGGGCGGCAGCAGCCGGACCTTCTCGAGGGGGACCTTCTGCCCCGAGCGCTCGAATTCCGCGAAGGGGTGCCCCTTGATGACGTCGAGTTCGTCGCCCTCGACGACGCCGAAGCCGACGTTGCCGTCGATGGAGAATCTGGCGATGCGCACGGGTTGCCGCTGCCCCTCATTGATCACTGGCCGGAGTTGACACTCCAGGCTATCGCGGGGCCGCGGCCCGTCCGCTGCGCGATTACGCCGGGGCGCCCTGCTCGGGCGCGACCATCAGGACCGTGCGGCGGGGGTTGGCGGTCTGCTGGGGCAGCTCGACGGTGTGCTCCGGGACCTCGGGGGCGGTGGCGCCGAGCTCGTCGGCGTCCGTGAGGTGGGCCAGGGTGGTGCGCCGCGGGTTGGCTATGTTGCGGAACATCATCGTCGTCTTCACTGCTGCACGCCTCGCGATGGTCAAAGGGTCGGAAAGGGGTTGCGGAAAGCCGTCTTGTCGTTTCCGGCAACCGTGTAAAGCGTCAGGCTATGCGCGCTATTCCCTGCGAAGTGATGGAGAACTCGACGATCTTCCTGTGAGTTTGCTCACGAACCGTGTGACAAATGCCTCATTTCCCTTGATCAACATCCTTGGGCGAATCGGACAATGGCGGATTGAAGCGCACGTTCCGCTCCCGATCACCGCACCTGGGACAGCGGGTGGGGGCGATCGACTCGCGGGCAAAAGTCCGTTATCTACCGCAGAAACCTCTACAAGTCGTGACGTGATCCGTACATTGCGTCACCCATGTCACAGCGACCGCCTCCGCTCTTGTTGGAGATCCTGCACTGTGCTGGAATTCCACGGACCGCCGCACGTTTCAGCCGGCGCGCAGGGCGCAATGTGGCGCCGCGCGGTGGTGCCGCTCTCTCGGCCAGAGGGGGCAGCCCGCCGGTCACTCACGACCGCCATGGGGGACTTAAGCGGTCCCCTATTACGACTCGACACCGTCCCGCCGAGGTGGGACGCCTGGTCCAGAGGTTGCGACGCTAGTGCAGGGACGTTTCAAGAGGGATGGCAGCGCTGCGGCGGACCCGGAGCTCCGCGGCGGGACCGACCGCGGCTCCTCGCCCCAGCGCGCCCAGAGCAACGGTTCCGCCGGGGGCACACTGCCCGTCGACGGAGGCAGCCAGGCGCCGGGCGGCGACGCCGCGGACGGCGGCAAGCCCACCGCCTCGAAGGGCGGCCCCAGCGGGCCCGGCTCGCGAATAGCGCTGCGCAACTGGCGCATCAGTACCCGCCTGGTCTCCCTGCTCGCGCTTCCCGTCGTCGCCGCGACCACGCTGGGCGGCATGCGTATCGGCGCCCAGCTGGAGAGCATCGACCAGCTGGACAAGATGCAGCTGCTCACCGAGATGACCCGTCAGGCGACCGAGCTCGCCGACGCGTTGCAGGTGGAGCGGGACAAGTCGGCCGGTCCGCTGGCCGGCAGCGGCAACGTCAAGGACGACGCGAACGTCGTCGCGCCCCGCGAGGCGACCGACCGCGCCAAGCTGTCGTTCAACCAGGCCACCGACGACATCCGGGGCCAGGACGCCACGATGGCCGGTGTCCGGGCGACCGTCCTGGAGATCACCCGCCAGCTCAACACCCTCAACGAGATCCGCGCCAACGCCTACAAGTCCGAGGGCAACGCGGCACGGACCGTCACCAGCTACAACCAGCTGATCAACTCGCTGCTGTCGCTCTCCCAGGACATGGCGCAGGCGACCAGCAACCCGGAGATGATCCGCTCCACCCGTGCGCTGGCGGCGTTCTCCTCCGCCAAGGAGTACGCCTCGATCCAGCGCGCCCTGGTCAGTGCCGGCCTCGCCCACGACGGCGGCCCGGAGCTCTCCTCCAACGACCGGCTGGCCGGCCGTAACGCCGAGGACAGCGAGAAGGCGGCGCGCGACCGCTTCCAGCAGATCTACTCCAACAACGCCGGCGCGCTCACCCGCGGTCTCGACGGCAACAACGACGAGATCAAGGCCGCGGTCGCCTTCGCGCACCGCGCCTTCGCCAGCGGCTCCGGCATCCGCAGCCAGGACTACCGCTACCTCGACTGGTACGACTCCGACACCGTCAAGATCGACGAGATGTCGCGGATCGAGACCACGCTGCTGTCCGAGATGGAGCAGAAGTCCCGCGAGCTGCGCAACGAGGCCACGCAGGACGCGATCATCAACGGTGCGGTGATCCTGCTCGTCCTCGGCGTCTCGCTGGTCGGCGCGTTCGTCGTGGCGCGGTCCATGGTCCGCTCGCTGCGCCGGCTCCAGGACACCGCGCAGAAGGTCGCCCAGGACCGGCTGCCCGAGCTGGTCAAGCAGCTGTCGGAGTCCGACCCGCAGGACGTGGACACCTCCGTCGAGTCGGTCGGTGTGCACAGCCGGGACGAGATCGGCCGGGTGGCCGCGGCCTTCGACGACGTGCACCGCGAGGCGGTCCGCCTCGCCTCCGAGCAGGCGCTGCTGCGAGGCAACGTCAACGCGATGTTCACCAACCTCTCGCGCCGCAGCCAGGGCCTGATCCAGCGCCAGCTCTCGCTGATCTCCGAGCTGGAGTCCCGCGAGGCCGACCCGGACCAGCTGTCCTCGCTCTTCAAGCTCGACCACCTCGCCACGCGTATGCGCCGTAACGGTGAGAACCTCCTGGTCCTCGCGGGTGAGGAGCCGGGGCGCCGGTGGACGCGGCCGGTTCCGCTGGTCGACGTGCTGCGCGCCGCGGCCTCCGAGGTGGAGCAGTACGAGCGGATCGAGCTCAACGCCGTTCCGCAGACCGAGGTCGCCGGCCGGGTCGTCAACGACCTCGTGCACCTGCTCGCCGAGCTGCTGGAGAACGCCACCTCGTTCTCCTCCCCGCAGACCAAGGTCAAGGTCACCGGTCACGCGCTGCCCGACGGCCGGGTGCTGGTCGAGATCCACGACACCGGTATCGGCCTGTCCCCCGAGGACCTGTCGGCGATCAACGAGCGGCTGGCCAGTCCGCCGACCGTGGACGTCTCGGTCTCCCGGCGGATGGGTCTGTTCGTGGTCGGCCGCCTGTCCCTGCGGCACGGCATTCGCATCCAGCTGCGGCCCTCCGACTCCGGCGGCACCACCGCCCTGGTCATGCTGCCGGTCGACGTCGCCCAGGGCGGCAAGAAGCCGGCGCCCAGCAACGCCAAGAGCGGTTCCGGCGACGGCGGCGGCACGCCCTCCAGCCGGCTCGCGGGGCTCCAGCCGCGCGGTCAGGTCGGTGCGGGTCCGGCGCCCGGCCAGCGCCCCGCGCTGCCCGCTCGCGGGGGCCCCGGCGGCGCGCCCGGTGCGTTCGGTTCGCCGGCGCCCGGCGGCCGCACCGGTGCTCCCGGTGCGGGCGCCCCGAACGCCTCCGCGCCGACCGGCGCCCGCCCCGGTGGCGCGCGCCCGCTGCCCACCCGTGGTGCCGACGGCGGCCCGGCGGCCACCGTGGCGCCGCCGACCGGCGCGCCGCGCCGCGAGGAGCGTCCGCAGCTGCCGCCGCGCAGCGCCGCGGCCGAGCTGCCGGGCGCCGCGCCGGCCGGCGGCCAGGACGGCCGCGGCGGTCAGCAGCCGGGCGGTACGAGCTGGGGTGCGCGCCGTGAGCGCGGCAGCTCCGACGACTGGCCGCTGGCGCCCCGCCAGCCGCAGGACCAGCCGCGCGGCCACGAGGAGCCGGAGAGCACCGGCAGCTTCGAGCGACCCGCACCGAGCGGCGGCCCCGGCGACACCGCCGCGTTCGCCCGGCCCGACTTCTCCGCCCCGCCGTCGGCCGCGGACGCCCCGCAGGGCGGCCGCCCGGCCGGCCGTGGCCCGGCCGCGGACGGTTCCGGTTCGACCGGCCAGTTCGCGCGCCCGGACAGCGACACCGGCCAGTACGCGACCGGTGAGTTCCCCCAGCCCGCCGAGCCCGACCCGTACGAGACCGGACAGCTCGACGCCCGCCAGTTCCAGCGGCCGGACGCCGAGCCCGCCCCGTACGCCGACGAGCGGCAGCACACCGGCCAGTTCCCACAGCCGCAGCAGCCGCAGGACCGCGGTGCGCTGGACGGCGATGTGCTCGGCGGCGCGGACGCCGGTCCCGGGGACGGCCGTACGCCGATCTTCGACACCATCGAGTCCAACTGGTTCAGCCACCCGGCGGCCGCCGCCGCGGGTGTGCCGCAGCAGGGCGCCGACCCCGCCGACGCGGCGCCGCTGCCGCGCCGCGGGGCCGCGCAGGACGCCGGTGCCCGGCGTGCGGCACCGGTCGACGCCGGGCGCGACGAAGCGCCGGCCGACCCCGCCGCGCAGTGGCGCTCCTCGCCGAACGACGACACCTGGCGGCAGGCGGAGCAGATCCGCCAGCCGGCCTCGGGCGGTGTCACCACCTCCGGGCTGCCCCGGCGGGTCCCGCGTGCGAACCTCGTCGCGGGCACCGCGCAGCAGCAGCAGTCCCACCAGAGCGGTCCTCAGGTCTCGCGCGCGCCCAGCGATGTGCGCGGCCGGCTGACCAATCTGCGTCGGGGTATCCAGCAGGGCCGGCAGGCCGGGACGTCGACCACCGGCACCCACGGCACCGTCGATCCCACTCACCAGCAGGAGCGTTAGTTGAGTCCGATGAGCCAGGCGGCGCAGAATCTGAACTGGTTGATCACCAACTTCGTGGACAACACCCCTGGGGTGTCGCACACGGTGGTGGTCTCCGCGGACGGGCTGCTCCTCGCGATGTCCGAGGGCTTCCCGCGCGACCGTGCCGATCAACTCGCGGCGGTGGCCTCCGGGCTGACCTCGCTGACCTCCGGCGCCTCCCGCATCTTCGAGGGCGGCACGGTGAACCAGACCGTGGTGGAGATGGAGCGGGGGTTCCTCTTCATCATGTCCGTCTCGGACGGATCGTCGCTGGCCGTGCTCGCGCACCCCGAGTGCGACATCGGCCTGGTCGGCTACGAGATGGCCCTGCTGGTCGACCGCGCGGGAACGGTGCTGACGCCGGACCTGCGCGCCGAACTGCAAGGCAGCCTGCTGCACTGAGGCGCCCGCAGCGCCGTACGTCCAGCACCCCACCATCCATTCGTGCCGCCACCCCCCACCGGCCCAACCCGACGACAGACACCCTGTCCCGTCCGGAGGACCCATGACCCCGCCACCTGCCACTTCCGGCCCGTACGGCGCCTACAGCCAGGCGCCGTACGGGAGCGAAGGTGATCAGCCGCTGGTGCGCCCGTACGCCATGACCGGAGGCCGGACCCGGCCGCGCTACCAGCTCGCCATCGAGGCGCTGGTCAGCACGACCGCCGACCCCTCCCAGCTGCCCGGGCTGCTGCCCGAGCACCAGCGCATCTGCCACCTGTGCCGCGAGGTGAAGTCGGTCGCCGAGGTCTCGGCGCTGCTGCACATCCCGCTGGGCGTGGCGCGGATTCTGGTCGCGGACCTGGCGGAGGCCGGGATGGTGGCGATCCACCAGCCCGGCGGCAGCGGTGAGGCCGGCGGCACGCCGGATGTGACCTTGCTGGAGAGGGTGCTCAGTGGACTTCGCAAGCTCTGACAGCGGCTTCTCCGGGGGCGCGGCGCGCGCCACCACCTCCGCGAAGATCGTGGTGGCGGGCGGCTTCGGCGTGGGCAAGACCACGTTCGTCGGCGCGGTCTCGGAGATCAATCCGCTGCGTACCGAAGCGGTGATGACGTCCGCTTCGGCGGGGATCGACGATCTCAGCCACGTCCAGGACAAGACCACGACGACCGTGGCGATGGACTTCGGCCGGATCACGCTGGACCAGGACCTGATCCTGTACCTCTTCGGTACGCCCGGTCAGGACCGCTTCTGGTTCATGTGGGACGACCTGGTGCGCGGCGCCATCGGCGCGGTGGTCCTGGTGGACACCCGCCGCCTGGCCGACTGCTTCCCGGCGGTCGACTACTTCGAGAACAGCGGCCTGCCGTTCGTCATCGCGCTCAACGGCTTCGAGGGGCACCAGCCCTACACGCCCGACGAGGTCCGTGAGGCGCTGCAGATCGGCCCCGGGACGCCCATCATCACCACCGACGCCCGGCACCGCGGCGAGGCCAAGAGCGCGCTCATCACGCTGGTCGAGCACGCGCTGATGGCCCGCCTGCAGTAGGGCCGCCGCAGGGCCCGCGCCGCATCCGGCGCGGGGCCTGCGGAAGTCGGCTTCCGTTGGCCCGGTGCGGCGCGCCGGGCCGGTTCCCGGCGTGCGCGAATGGATCTGTGTCCTTCGACACGCCGACAGATTTGCTTCATAACGTTTCGACAGTGAATCGTCGACGTTTCGACACCCCATGCGCATGCCTGGCTTCGCTGCGCGCACGGAGCGCCTGCATTTTGGCGCGGCTCGCCCTTAACGCCCCTTTTATCTAAGGCTCTTCCGGCCCTCCCCCGGCTTTGTCCAGTGTTTGGAACGCACCGCCCTGACGTGCTGAAATTCGCTGAACTCCGGAGTAGGAACGCCCAGAAGAAACGGCACAGCAGGTAGTGCCGGCGCCGAGAGGTTGTTGGTCGAGTGAGGCGAAGCAAGTCGAGCCCCGAGCCGCAGGAGCCGCGGCGGGGCAACTTCACCCCGCCACCCAGAGGTGGCGTACCGGCTGCCGACGCGTCCGAGAACACGGTCGCCAAGCCTCCGGTGAGCGGCGGTAGGTACTCCCCGCGCAACTGGCGCGTGGCGACCCGCCTGAACGCCATTCTGCTGATCCCGGTGCTGGTCGCCCTGGTCCTGGGTGGCCTGCGGGTGGACAGCTCGCTCACCACCTGGCGGGAGGCGCAGGACGCGGAGAACACCGCGAAGCTCGTTCGCGCCGCGCTTTCCTACAGCAACGCCCTGATCGACGAGCGGGACCGCACCGCGGCGCCGCTGCTCCAGGGCAAGAAGGACGACCCGGTCGTGCAGCAGGCGCGGGACGCCACCGACGCCGCCGCCGACGCGTTCCACCAGGCCGCCAAGGCCATGCCGGACAAGCCCGGCCTCAACCGCCGGCTCGCCTCGTTCGAGAAGACCGAGCCCAAGCTCCAACAGCTGCGCGCGGCCGCCTTCACCTCCAAGCTGCGCGGTGCGCAGACCGAAGAGGGCTATGTCGAGGTCCAGCACCCGCTGATGGAGTTCGCCAACGAACTCGGCCTGGGCACCGGCAACATCACCTCCTACGGCCGTACCGTCTACGCCGTCTCGCTGGCCAAGGCCGCCGTGTCGCTGCAGCGGTCCATCGGCACCCACCTCCTGGTCGACCCGGCGTCCCCGCAGGGCGGCAAGGAGCACAAGCTGCAGCTGACCGCCTTCGCGTCGTACCGCTACCTGGAGGGCATCGCCATCGGCGAGTACACCTCCGGCGGCACGCCCGAGGACGTCGCGCGGCTGAAGAACGACGCGGCGGCGCTCAAGCAGGCCGCCCAGCAGAAGATCGCACGTGCAAAGGAGCAGGCGCAGGCCGCCAACCAGCCTTTCCGCACCCCGCCGTCGATCGACCAGATGGGCACCTGGATCGGCACCGGCGCGGCGCCGGAGGCGCTCAGCCCGAAGGGCGTCACCTCCGACGCCTACTTCACGGCCGCAACCGGCAAGTTCAACATGTACCGGTCCATCGAGAAGGACCTGGCGAACAAGGCCGTGGACGAGGCGGCGCAGATCTCCGCCGACGCCCGCCAGGCCACCTTCGTCGACTCCGCGATCGTGCTGGCCGCCCTGATCATCGCGTTCGTCGTGGCCGGGCTGATGGCCCGCCGGATGAGCCGCAACATGCGCCAGCTGCGCAACGCCGCCTTCGGCGTCGCCGAGCAGCGGCTGCCGATGCTGGTCGACCAGCTCTCGCGGACCGACCCGGGCCGGGTCGACACCCGCGTGACGCCCATCCCGATCGCCACCACCGACGAGATCGGCGAGGTCGCCCGCGCCTTCGACCAGGTGCACCGCGAGGCCGTCCGGCTGGCCGCCGAGCAGGCGCTGCTGCGGGGCAACGTCAACGCGATCTTCACCAACCTCTCCAGTCGCAACCAGGGCCTAATCGAGCGCCAGCTGGAGCTGATCACCGACCTGGAGAACAACGAGGCGGACCCGGACCAGCTGGAGAGTCTCTTCCGGCTCGACCACCTCGCCACGCGCATGCGCCGCAACGGCGAGAACCTCCTGATCCTCGCGGGCGAGGAGCCCGGCCGCCGCTGGAACCAGCCGGTGCCGCTGGTGGACGTGCTGCGCGCGGCGATCAGTGAGGTCGAGTCGTACGAGCGAATAGACCTCACCGGCGTCCCCGAGAGCGAGATCCACGGCACCGCCGTGACCGACCTCATCCACCTGCTGTCCGAGCTGCTGGAGAACGCCACCACGTTCTCCTCCCCGCAGACCAAGGTGCGGGTGGCCGCGACGCGTCTGCCCGACGGCCGGGTGATGATCGAGATCCACGACAAGGGCATCGGGCTGACCCCCGAGGACTTCGCGGACATCAACCACAAGCTGGCCAACCCGCCGAGCGTGGACGCCGCGATCTCACAGCGCATGGGCCTGTTCGTGGTCGGCCGGCTGGCCGACCGGCACGGGATCCGGGTGCAGCTGCGCCCCTCCGGCGAGCAGGCGGGCACCACGTCCCTGGTCATGCTGCCCGAGGCGATCACCCACGGTGGTGGCGGCGAGGAGCAGTTCGAGGACGACTTCACGGTCTCCCGGATCGTGCCCGAGCACCAGCACCCGACGTACGACAGCCAGCAGCGCACCGCCGCCGAGCTGGGCTTCGACGACAGCCGCTACAGCCTGCCGGACGGCGGCGACCTGGACATGGTGGGCCGCTCGCTGATGCGCGAGGAGCGCCGGGCGGCCCTGGAGGCCCAGGCGGGCGGCGAGCAGCCGGCCGACGGCCAGGGCGTGAGCAACCCGCTCTTCCGCGACCAGGCGCCCGCCACCGGCTACCAGGATTTCCCGTCGCAGGGTTTCCCGTCCCAGGATTTCCCGTCCCAGGACTTTTCGTCCCAGGATTTCGCCCCCCAGGCGTATGCGGAAGCCGATCAACCGCTCTACGACGACCGGTCGCACGGCAACCAGGCATTCGGCGATCCGCGCTCCGCGGAGACCACCGGCCAGCAGCCATACGTCTCCCACGAACCGGCACAGCCGGACGAATGGGCCGAACGCCCCGCATTCGAGGGCTACTTCGGGACCGAAGCGGAATCTGACCGGAATACAACTGCCGCTCCCGCTGAAGCCCCTGAGCGCGTACCATTCGAGCGTCCGGGCCCCACACCGAGCGACGCCCCCTCGCTGACGGACGTCGGCCTTCCGCGCCGCGGAGGCCGCGACCAGCAGGCACCGCAGGTTCAGCAGCAACGGGGCACGCCGGAGACCGGCCAGGACGGCTCGGACTGGCGCAGCTCCAACGACGAGCGCTGGGAGCGGGCGGAGCGGCTGCGCGAGCCGAAGGCGGGCGGGGTCACGGCCTCCGGCCTCCCCCGGCGAGTGCCCAAGGCCAACCTGGTCGAAGGCGCCGCGGAGCAGACCCCACAGGGTGGCCCCCAGGTCTCCCGCGCCCCGGAGGACGTCCGCGGCAGGCTGAGCAACCTGCGCCGCGGTGTCCAGCAGGGACGCAGCGTCGGCACGGACCCCTCCGGGGTCCCCCAGAATGACCAACAGGGCTTCGGCCCCGGCAGCACCTACGATCAGGAGCGTTAGTGTGAGCCCGATGAGCCAGGCGGCGCAGAATCTGAACTGGTTGATCACCAACTTCGTGGAGAACACCCCTGGGGTGTCGCACACGGTCGTGGTCTCCGCGGACGGTCTCCTCCTTGCCATGTCCGAGGGCTTCCCTCGGGACAGAGCCGATCAGTTGGCGGCGGTGGCCTCCGGGCTGACCTCGCTGACCTCCGGCGCCTCCCGCATCTTCGAGGGCGGGAGTGTCAACCAGACCGTGGTGGAGATGGAGCGCGGCTTCCTCTTCCTCATGTCCGTCTCTGACGGATCGTCGCTGGCCGTGCTCGCGCACCCCGAGTGCGACATCGGTCTGGTCGGCTACGAAATGGCCCTGCTGGTCGACCGTGCGGGTAGCGTCCTGACGCCGGACCTGCGCGCCGAACTGCAGGGAAGTCTTCTCAACTAACAGACAGGCAGTGCGTTTCCCGCCCCCGCGCCTTATGGTTCGGTGGCGCGACCGGCGTCAGACAGGCAAGTTGGAGGAGGAGACGTGGCAACGCCCCCTAGCGGATACCCGTACGGTTCCGGGCAGGAGTCCGGACCTGTGGGCGAGACCCATCACAACCGCTTCAACTTCCCGTCTGCGCCGAGCCGCCGGCCGCAGCGGCCCCAGCCGCCGCAGCCACAGCAGCAGCAGCCACGGCCGTACGGCTCCCAGCCGTACGAGCCGTCGGTGTACGACCAGCCGCAGGCGCCGCGCATCCAGCCGGTGCAGCCGCAGCGGCGTGCACCCGAGCCCTCCCCCACCGGCGCGAACAACCCGCTCGTTCGCCCGTACGCCATGACCGGAGGCCGGACCAGGCCGCGCTACCAGCTCGCCATCGAGGCGCTGGTCAGCACGACCGCCGACCCCGCCAAGCTGCAGGGCCAGCTGCCGGAGCACCAGCGCATCTGCCACCTCTGCCGCGAGATCAAGTCAGTTGCCGAGATCTCCGCACTTCTCTCCATCCCCCTCGGCGTCGCCCGGATCCTCGTCGCCGACCTGGCGGAGGCCGGACTCGTCGCCATCCATCAGCCCGGCGGGGACGAGACCGCCGGCGGACAGCCAGATGTGACACTGCTCGAAAGGGTGCTCAGTGGACTTCGCAAGCTCTAGCGGTGCAGCCCGCTCCACCACCTCCGCGAAGATCGTGGTGGCGGGCGGCTTCGGCGTGGGCAAGACCACGTTCGTCGGGGCCGTCTCAGAGATCAATCCGCTGCGTACCGAAGCCGTGATGACCTCCGCCTCCGCGGGGATCGACGACCTCACGCACGCGCCGGACAAGACGACCACGACCGTGGCGATGGACTTCGGCCGGATCACGCTGGACCAGGACCTGATCCTGTACCTCTTCGGTACGCCCGGTCAGGACCGCTTCTGGTTCATGTGGGACGACCTGGTACGCGGCGCCATCGGCGCGGTGGTCCTGGTGGACACCCGCCGCCTGGCCGACTGCTTCCCGGCGGTCGACTACTTCGAGAACAGCGGCCTGCCGTTCGTCATCGCCCTCAACGGCTTCGACGGGCACCAGCCCTACACGCCCGACGAGGTCCGTGAGGCGCTGCAGATCGGCCCCGACGCGCCGATCATCACCACCGACGCCCGGCACCGCAGCGAGGCCAAGAGCGCGCTCATCACGCTGGTCGAGCACGCGCTGATGGCCCGCCTGCGCTAGTCGAGGCCGTTCCTGGGCCCCAGGGCACCGCAGCGCCGCGTACGGGCTCCCCGTGCCCGCTCGCGCCGTACGAAAGGCCCCCACACCTCTTGGGTGCGGGGGCCTTCGTCGTACCCGGCCGCGGGCCCGTACCCGGCCGGGTGCGGGCCCGCGGCCGGCGCGGCGGCGTCACCGGCGCGCGGGGCACTCCTTCCAGGCGAAGTGGTACACGGTGTTGATGCTGCCGTCGGTGGAGTCCATGGCCATGAAGCTGGTGGCCCTGGGGTCCGCGGACTTGCCGTCCACCCGGAGCTCGGTGTTGATGTTGAAGTAGCGCTCCTCGCCGCAGGGCGCGTACACCAGGGCGTCGATGTCGGTCTCGTCCGCCGTCTGCCAGTTGTTGTCGTAGGGACCGGTGAAGGAGTGGCTCTTGCGGGCCGTCTCCTGCTGGCCCTGGAAGTAGTAGTTCGCCTGCTCCAGCCCCTTGGCGCCGGGGGCCAGGGAGGCGTAACCGCGGTAGTCGGCCCGGGCGATGGCGTAGGTGAAGCCCTGCGGGACATGGACGTTCAGGGCGATCTGGCAGTTCTTGCGGGCGTCGGTGGGCTTGCTGGAGCCGCCCGCCTGGGCGAGGTACTCGCTGTAGGTGACGGTGAAGGCGGTGTTGTCGGGGGCGATGGCCACCGCGGCGCTGCCGGGTCTGCAGCCCGATCCGTTGACCGTGGCGACGGTTATGGTGATCTTTCCGGTGGGCGGTTCATCGCCGACGCGTGCCGGCGAGGTGGGGGATGCCGATCCGGCGAGGAGCAGGGATGCCACTGCGGCACCAGCACCGAGCGTGCTGAGCATGGGCACTTCCTTCCGGTCGTCCTAGGGCCCGCGGCGCGGGAACACCAGGAGTGGATGACGAGCGCATGCCAGCACGGGGATCTCGGCTTGAACAGCTCTGCTCCCGATGATTGGGGCGAACCTACGCCTTGATTCGGACGCCGACTGCCGAACCGGAACACCGCGGCCGATAAGCGACGGAGCCGCACATCACGGCGGTCCGGGTCGGCCGGGTCCGAAAACGCCGAGGGGCCCCGCGCTCGTGCGGGGCCCCTCGGTCACTCCTCGGTCGTTCAGCGCTGCCAGCTGGTGGCGCCGTGGAAGCCGCTCTGGCGCTCCAGGCGGCGCCAGCGGGCGGCGGTGGCGCGCGGGCCGGCCGGGGCGGCCGGCCGGTGGGCGGCGCGGGCCAGGAGGACGGCGGTCAGGGCGGCCAGCTCTTCCTCGCTGGCCTGGCCCTTCTCCACACGGATGGAGTCGGTGCGATGGGCAGGGTTCACGGTGTCTTCTCCGTCGTCGCGGTGGGCGTGGTGCCGGATGCGGTGCGGGATGTGGCTACTGGGGCGGGTTGCCGTGCTTACGGGCCGGCAGGTCCGCGTGCTTGGTGCGCAGCATGTCCAGGGCGCGGATGAGGGTGTGGCGGGTGTCGGCGGGGTCGATGACGTCGTCGACCAGTCCGCGCTCGGCCGCGTAGTACGGGTGCATCAGCTCGGACTTGTACTCCTTGACCATGCGGGTGCGCATGGCCTCGGAGTCGTCCGCCTCGGCGATCTGCTTGCGGAAGATGACGTTGGCGGCGCCCTCGGCGCCCATCACCGCGATCTCGTTGGTCGGCCAGGCGTAGGTCAGGTCGGCGCCGATGGACTGCGAGTCCATGACGATGTACGCACCGCCGTAGGCCTTGCGCAGCACGATCGAGATCCGCGGGACGGTGGCGTTGCAGTAGGCGTAGAGCAGCTTGGCGCCGTGCCGGATGATGCCGCCGTGCTCCTGGTCGACGCCGGGCAGGAAGCCCGGGACGTCCAGGAGGGTGATGATCGGGATGTTGAAGGCGTCGCACATCTGGACGAAGCGGGCGGCCTTCTCGGACGCCTCGATGTCCAGCACACCGGCCAGCGACTGCGGCTGGTTGGCGATGATGCCCACCACCTTGCCGTCGAGCCGGCTCAGCGCGCAGATGATGTTGGTCGCCCAGCGCTCGTGGACCTCCAGGTACTCGCCGTCGTCGACGATCTCCTCGATGACCTTGCGCATGTCGTACGGGCGGTTGCCGTCGGCCGGGACCAGGTCCAGCAGCGCGTCACCGGAGCGGTCGGCGGGGTCCTCGCAGGCGACCGTCGGCGGGTTCTCGCGGTTGTTGGCCGGCAGCAGGGACAGGAGGTAGCGGACCTCCTCCAGGCAGGTCGCCTCGTCGTCGTACGCGAAGTGCGCCACGCCGGAGGTCTCGGCGTGCACATCGGCGCCGCCCAGGCCGTTCTGGGTGATCTCCTCACCGGTCACCGCGCGCACCACGTCGGGGCCGGTGATGAACATCTGCGAGGTCTCGCGGACCATGAAGACGAAGTCGGTCAGGGCGGGGCTGTAGGCCGCGCCGCCCGCGCACGGGCCGAGCATGACCGAGATCTGCGGGATGACCCCGCTCGCCTTGGTGTTGCGCTGGAAGATGCCGCCGTAGCCGGCCAGGGCGGAGACGCCCTCCTGGATGCGGGCGCCGGCGCCGTCGTTGAGGGAGACCAGCGGGGCACCGGCCTGGATGGCCATGTCCATGATCTTGTGGATCTTGGTGGCGTGCGCCTCGCCGAGCGCACCGCCGAAGATCCGGAAGTCGTGTGCGTAGGTGAACACGGTCCGGCCGTGGACGGTGCCCCAGCCGGTGATCACGCCATCGGTGTAGGGCTTCTTGGCCTCCAGGCCGAAGCCCGTCGCCCGGTGCCGCCGCAGCGGCTCGACCTCGTTGAACGAACCCTCGTCCAGCAGCAGCTCGATCCGCTCGCGTGCCGTCAGCTTGCCCTTGGCACGCTGCGCTTCGGTCGCCCGCTCGCTGGGTCCTCGCCGGACCTGCTCACGGATGGCGTGCAGCTCGGCGACACGCCCGCGGGCGTCGGTGGCGCCGGCGGGCAGATCTTCGACAGTGGTCATGTATCGACGGTACGTGTGCGAGGGGCCGCACACCGATGTCGGTTTCGTACAACGTCCCATGCGTTTTGGTGGGCAGGCAGTACAGAACCGTCCTGTACCCGGCCCGCGTCCCGCGTCCGTTCGGGTGGTGGGAGCGCTCCTGTGCTGTATGGGCCCGACAAACGACAGCGCAGGGATGTTGTCGTGACCGGCGGTGGGCGGGAGCGGGACGGGCCGGGGTCAGCGCAACCGCACCGTGCAGGCGTGGGTGGTGCAACTCCTGCCGGGGGCCAGCCGCAGCCGCAGCGACCGCCCCGTGGCCAGCACCTCGATCGCCGGATCGTGGGCCGGCACCGCGCGCACCGGCCGCGACCAGGTGATCTCCAGCGTATCGCCGGAGCGGTCCGGGGCGGCCACGCACAGCCGGGCCGTCCGCCCCCACGCCCCGTCCCGCCGCTCGCGCACCAGCACGCTCGCCGGACCGCTGCTTTCGAGCGGCCCCGCCCGGCCGGCCCGCCAGAAGTTCGCCGCCGTTACGCCGAGCGGGTGGACCGCGATCGCCTGCCGGCCGGCGTCGTTGGCGAGCACGGTCAGCCAGCGCCGGTCGGCGGCCCGCCGCGCGACGGCGGCGGGGGTGGCACCCGGCATCAGGAGGTAGGCGTAGTGGGCGTCGGCCGGATCGGTGCCGTGGTCGTGCCAGAGGGTGAGGTAGCGGCGGGTGAAGGGCTGCCGGGAGGAGGTGGCGTTGATGTCGTGCCAGGAGCCGGTACGGGCCTCGCGCAGCGCGTTCAGGGCGGCGCCGCCGGGGAAGACGTAGCCGCCGTGCCCGGCGAGGTGGGCCCAGTGGGCGGACGGGAAGGAGTCCTGGTGGCCGAGCACGGCGGGCCGGGCCACGCCGTCGACGGTGAGCGTCTCGGTGCCGTACTCGCCCAGGCAGCGGTTGTCGACGACGGTCTCGGCGGGCACGCCGTCGCCGGAGCTGATGCCGGCGCCCAGGCAGACGACGCAGTCCGCCAGCGCGAACCAGGACTTCCGGGCGGTGAGGGTCGAGGACAGGCCGCGCAGGTCCTGGCCGATCGCGGCGAACTCGCCGTCGGTGGTGCCGCCGACCCAGCGCGCGGTGGGCTTGGGTTCGCCCCAGCCGCCGCCCTCGTTGTCGGCGAGCCGCTTGGTGGACACGGTGGTTCCGGGGAGCCGGTAGGGGTCGACGGTGGGCCAGAAGGCGTCCGTGTACTGCTCGCCCCCGAAGTCCGCGCCCCACCAATAGAGCATGCCGGCGCCGGTGTGCCAGCCCCTGGGGTTCTCGCCGTTGCCGTTCTCGTAGTACGTGATGCGGTCGGAGGCCATGGCCAGGCCCGCAGCCCAGCCGGGGCGGCGGTGCACGGCGCGGTCCATGGCCGGGAAGAGGCGGTGCCCCACGGGCTCGGGGGCGGCGGCCGCCGGACCGTCGGCGATCTTGTGCAGGCGGGCGAGGTCGGCGACGCCGTACTGCCGGTCGGTGCGGACCGGCAGCGTGGTGTCGCGGGCGATCCAGCCCTTGATCATGCCGTGCCAGCGCGCCCGCTCGGCGCTGCTCGCGGCCTCGGCGAGCAGCCCGACGGCGGCGATCAGCGCGTGCCCGTGGTAGTGGTCGCTGCGCATCACCCGCCGTTCGTCGCCCTGCAGATAACCGCGGCTGACGGCACGCCCGTTGACGCTGTCCATCATCAGGCCGTTGTGGAGCAGCGGGGCGTATGCGCGCTCGACGCTGTCGAAGATGATCTGCCGGGCCGGGTCGGTGATCTGCCAGGGCGAGTCACGCAGCAGGGTGAACAGCCGGCCCAGGCCGTCGAGCAGGACGTAGCCGTAGGTGCCGGAGTAGGCGACCCAGGAGTGCTGGACGAAGGAGCCGTCGGCGTAGAGGCCGTCGCCCTCGGTGACGTAGGGGAAGACCGGTGAGAGGGCGTCCCGGGCCAGTGCGATCTTGGCGGGGGCGCGGCCGAGGACGCCGCGCAGCGCGACCACCCGGCACAGGTCGACGCGGTTGGCGCCGGTGCTGGTGCCGGTGTAGTCGCCGAGCATGGTGTCGGGCACGAAGTGGTCGACGGCGGCGAGGCAGCGGTCGCGCAGTGCGCCGGGCAGCCCGTCGCCGGGCAGGCGGTCACCGAGGATCGCGAGGGTGTCGAGGAGGAGTCTGGGGCTGCCGATCTGCCACTCCCACCAGTTGCCGTAGCGGGTGGTGCCGGCGTGGTAGACGGTGGCTTCGAGGTGGTCGAGGCCGGTGACCAGGCAGTCGGCGAGAGCTGTGTCGCCGGTGCGGCCGGTGCCGGGCTGGGCGTAGGCGTGGGCCATGGTGCACAGCCGGTGGTAGCTCCGGGTGATGCCGGACGGCGGATCGTAGGGGCAGTCGTCCCAGAGCGAGCGGGCCGCCGGCCGCATCGCCGACTGGTAGGCGGCCGCGAGGTCGCCGGTCTCCTTGAGCACGGCGGCGTACGGCGGCGCGGCGGGGTCGAAGCCGGTGCCGAGGGCGAGCTCGCACCAGCGGGCCCGGAGGGCGGCGTAGGCATCGACGGGGGCGTCGCTCCCGGTGTCGGCGTTCGCGGGCCGGGCGGCGGCGAGGCCGAGCGCGCCCGCGGCGGAAGCGGTGAGAAATCCTCGGCGTGACCAGGCGGACGGGACGGGATCGAGCGGCACGGTCGGTCCTCTCCATGGCGTCAACTGGGGTGTGGCGCTGCGCACTTGGGAGTTCCCGATGGTCTAGCACGGGCTCCCGCGCAGCGGCAACGGCCGTGCCGCAACGCCGACCACCACCCGCCCGGGGGAACCCGGCCCGCGCACCCCGGCCGAACGAACCCACCACCACAGAGGTTGAAAGTTGAACTAGATGCGGCTACGGTGAATCTCGTTGAAGGTTAAACAACATTGTTGATCCGTCCCGGAGGAGGAGCCATGGCTCTGTTCACCCGCAAGCGCACCGCCGACACCGCCGCCCCTGCCGCCCTCGTCGAGGCGGACCCCGCGCTCGCCGCACTGACCGGCGACTACACCATCGACCCGGCGCACAGCAGCATCGGCTTCACCGTCCGGCACGCCATGGTCACCAACGTCCGCGGTGCGTTCGGCGCGTACGAGGGCACCCTCACGCTCGACGGCGCCGACCCCGCCCGCTCCACCGCCTCCCTCGACGTCGAGATCGCCAGCATCGACACCGGCATCTCGGACCGCGACGGCCATCTGCGCAGCGCCGACTTCTTCGACGCCGAGACCTTCCCGCTGATGACCTTCCGCAGCACCGCCGCCGAGCGGGTGGCCGGCGACCGCTACCGCATCACCGGGGACCTCACCCTCCGGGACGTCACCAAGCCGCTCACCATCGACCTGGAGTTCAACGGCTCGGCCACCGACGTCTACGGCGCCGAGCGGGTCGGCTTCGAGGGCAGCGCCGAGATCCTGCGCTCCGAGTGGGGCCTGACCTGGAACGCCGCGCTGGAGACCGGCGGTGTGATGGTCAGCGACAAGGTCAAGCTCACCTTCGACATCTCCGCGGTCAAGGCGGCCCCGCAGGCCTGACCGCACGCCCCCGCACAGCACCGCGGCCCCGCGCCGGCCCCTCCCCCGAGGGCCGTGCGGGGCCGCGGTCGCCTGCGGCGGTACCGCCTACTCCTGCGGCTCGACCCCGGCGCGCAGCAGCCCGTACGCGTAGGCGTCGTCCAGCGCCTGCCAGGACGCGGCGATGACGTTCTCCGCGACGCCGACCGTGGACCACTCGCCGCGGCCGTCGCTGGTGGAGACCAGGACCCGGGTGATCGAGCCGGTGCCCAGGGCGCCTTCGAGGATGCGGACCTTGTAGTCGACCAGCTCCATGTGCGCCAGCTGCGGGTAGATCCGCTCCAGGCCCACCCGCAGCGCCCGGTCCAGCGCGTTGACCGGGCCGTTGCCCTCGGCGGTGGCGACGATCCGCTCGCCCTTGGCCCACAGCTTCACGGTCGCCTCGTTGGCGTGTGTGCCGTCGGGGCGGTCCTCGACGATCGCGCGCCAGGACTCCACCTCGAAGTAGCGCAGCGCCTTGCCGCGGACCTCCTGACGCAGCAGCAGCTCGAAGGAGGCGTCGGCGGCCTCGTAGGTGTAGCCCGCCAGCTCGCGCTCCTTGACCCGTGCGACGACCCGGCCGACCAGCTCGCGGTCGTCGCTCAGGTCGAAGCCCAGCTCCTTGCCCTTGAGTTCGATGGAGGCCCGGCCCGCCATGTCGGAGACCAGCATCCGCATGGTGTTGCCGACCAGCGCCGGGTCGATGTGCTGGTAGAGGTCCGGGTCGACCTTGATGGCCGAGGCGTGCAGCCCGGCCTTGTGGGCGAAGGCGGAGACGCCGACGTAGGGCTGGTGGGTGGAAGGAGTGAGGTTGACGACCTCGGCGATGGCGTGCGAGATCCGGGTGGTCTCGGCGAGCTTGCCCTCCGGCAGCACCCGGCGCCCGTACTTCAGCTCCAGGGCCGCGACGACCGGGAAGAGGTTGGAGTTGCCGACCCGCTCGCCGTAGCCGTTGGCGGTGCACTGGACGTGGGTGGCGCCGGCGTCCACCGCCGCCAGGGTGTTGGCCACCGCACAGCCGGTGTCGTCCTGGGCGTGGATCCCCAGCCGCGCGCCGGTGTCGGCCAGGACGGTCCGTACGACGGCGGTGATCTGCGCGGGGAGCATGCCGCCGTTGGTGTCACAGAGCACCACGACGTCGGCGCCGGCCTCGCTCGCGGCACGGACGACCTGCTTGGCGTAGACCGCGTCCAGCGCATAGCCGTCGAAGAAGTGCTCACAGTCGAGGAAGACCCGGCGGCCTTGGGCGCGCAGGTGGGCGACGGTGTCCCGCACCATCGCGAGGTTCTCCTCCGGCGTGGTGCGCAGGGCCAGCTCCACGTGCCCGACATGGGACTTGGCGACCAGCGTGACGATCGGGGCTCCGGACGCGAGGAGCGCGGCGACCTGCGGATCGTCCTCGACGCGGACGCCGGCCTTGCGGGTCGCGCCGAACGCCACCAGCTGGGCGTGGCGGAAGTCGATCTCCTCGCGGGCGCGCTGGAAGAACTCGGTGTCCCGGGGGTTGGCGCCGGGCCAGCCGCCTTCGATGAAGCCGACGCCGAAGTCGTCGAGGTGCCGGGCGATGGTCAGCTTGTCGGCGACGGTGAGGTTGATGCCCTCGCGCTGCGCGCCGTCGCGGAGCGTGGTGTCGAAGACATGGAAGTCGTCGGACACCGCGCCGGCGGGCCGGGGGGCGGGCGCCGGGGAGGCTGCGTGTGCGTCCGTCATGCTGGTCTGGCTCCTGTCGGGGGTCTCGGTCTACCGGAATAACCGGTTCCACCGTCCCTCCATGCTCCCTCGCGCTCCGCCTCCGGTGAGTGGTGGGCCGGAAACGAAAAAACCCCTCGCGGGTGCGAGAGGTCTGCGCGCGGGTCTGGGACGACGGTGGCCGCGCCGTACTCGGGTCGTACGGGGCGGTCACTGCGGACCGGCGCGCCTGCTGCCAATAATCATGGCGAACGAGAGCACGGTCCGCAGTGTGCCATATCGGACGCACGGTGCACCTCGCGGTCTCACTATGCGGTCGGTCCGTCCACGCCGGCCCAGCGGCGGAGCGTGGCGGTGGCCCGCTCCCGGTCCCCCGGCGTCAGCTTGTCGAGGCTCATGTGGTGGCCCGCGTGCGGGGCCACGTAGACGTGGCTGTCGCGGCTGCCGGGGCCGGTACGGAACGGCTGGGCCCGGACGGGGTCGTTCCCGCCGTAGACGAACATCAGCTCACTGCCGTGATGGCGCACCCAGCGGTCGATGTCGGGCATGGCCGCCGGCTGGAAGCGCATCGGGATGTGCCGCGGCACGAGGGTGCGGATCCGCTGGATTCCGGGGTGGCGCAGCATTCCGGCCAGCTGCGGGGCGGCCCGCTCGCTCATGCCGAGCTGGGTGCCCAGCTGGTAGAAGGACGCGGTGACCAGGGAGAGGGAGAGGTCGCGGTAGCCCTGGAGGCTCATCACCCCGTCGAACCAGGCGTAGAGCGCCGCGCCGGTCGCCGAGCGCCCGGGGATGCGGTCGCAGCCCTCCTCGCCCCGCGCCATCCAGAAGCGCTCCGGCAGCATCAGCGTGGTGAACTCCAGCAGCCGGTCGGCGCTGCCGACGATGTGCAGGGTGTCGCCGTGGGCGGCGGCCGCGCGGGCGATACGGCCCGCCGTCTCCGCCCTGCGGGCTCCCAGCAGCTCGCGCTGGACGGCGGTGAGCGCCTGGCGGCAGGCGGGGCTGCCGACCCGCTCCAGGAAGCGGTCCTCGGCGGTGCCGTCCCGGTTGCCGGTGTGGTTGGGCGCCGAGTACGCCACGGAACCGGCCACGTCGTGCGGGTAGAAGCGCCGGTGGTAGACCGTCGCCATCCCGCCCTTGCTGCCGCCCGTGGAGATCCAGGGGGCGCGGTAGATCGTCCGCAGCGCCCGCACGATCCGGTGGTGGTCGGTGGCGGCCTGCCAGATGTCGAGCTTGGTCCAGTCGGTGGGATGGGGGGTGGAGCTGTCGAAGTACCGCTGCTCGACGCTGATCTGATTGCCGTTCAGGATCCGGGTCGGCTCGGCGCGCAGGGCGGGGTCCTGGTAGTCGAGGCCGTAGCCGTTGGTGTTCAGCACCATCGGCCGGTCGGTGGCGCGGTGCAGCAGGAACAGCCGCTGCTCGAAGGTGCCCCGGTCGGGGTGCCGGTGGTCGACCGGCTGGCGGTAGCGCAGCTCGATCGAGCGGTAGCCGGCCGGGGCGTGGTTCTCCTTGACCACCCGCATGCCGGGGACGGCCGCGAGCCGCGTGAAGATGTCGCCGGCGGCCGGGCGGGCGGCAGCGGCATGGGACGCCGCTCCCCGGCCCTCGGCGGGCCGGGCCGTCGCTGCGGACGGGGCCGCGACGCCCGAGGCCAGCAGCCCCGTCAGCAGCAGCGGCATGAGTACGTACCTGGGGTTCTTCATGCCACCCAGCCAAGCCGCCCGGGGCCGGGGCGCGGATCCCCCGGGAACGGGAACGGCCTCCCCCGGGCAGGGGAGGCCGTTTTCGGCCGGGAGGCCACCTCAGTCGGCGGCGGGCGCCGCCACCGGCGAGCGGTCGGCGCCCACGGCCGGCTTGCCGACGCGGTGCAGATCGATGGTGCGGGTCTCGCGCATCGTGATGTAGACGATCAGCGAGACGGCGGCGCAGCCGGCGACGTACCAGTAGTAGCCGGACTCGATGCCGCCGTCCTTGAACCACAGGGCGACGTACTCCGCGGTGCCGCCGAACAGCGCGTTGGCGATGGCGTACGGCAGCGCCACGCCCAGCGCCCGCACACCGGTCGGGAACAGCTCGGCCTTCACACAGGCGTTGATCGACGTGTAGCCGGTGACCACCACCAACGCCAACAGCGAGAGCCCGAGGGCCGGCCAGAAGCTGCCGGCGTGCTGCAGCAACGTCATGATCGGCACGGTCAGGAACGTCGAGCCGACCGCGAAGGTGATCAGCAGCGGCCGCCGCCCGATCCGGTCGGAGAGCTTGCCCGCCAGCGGCTGCAGGCACATGAACAGGAACAGCGCGCAGAAGCTGACCAGCGAGGCCGTCGGCTTGTCCAGGCCCACGCTGCCCGAGAGGTACTTGGTGAGGTACGTCGTGTACGTGTAGTAGGCGACCGTGCCGCCCATGGTGAGCGCGATGACCAAGAACGCCTCCCGCTTGTGGGCCAGCAGCGCCTTGATGGTGCCGCGCGCGGGGTCGGCGTGGGCGCTGTCGTCCGCGGCGTAGACCTCGGTCTCCAGCATGTTGCGCCGCAGGTAGAAGACGATCCCGGCGCCCAGGGCACCGACGATGAACGGGATCCGCCAGGCCCAGCTGTGCAGCGCGTCCTCGGACATCGTGCGCTGCAGCACGATCTGCAGGCCGAGGCCGAGCAGTTGGCCCGCGGTCATCGACACGTACTGGAAGCTGGAGGCGAAGCCGCGCTGGCCGGGAGCGGACGCCTCGGTGAGATAGGTGGCGCTGGCCGCGTACTCCCCGCCGACCGAGAGCCCCTGCAGCATCCGGGCGATGAGCAGTACGGCCACTCCGCCATAGCCGGCGACGGCGTATGTCGGGGCGATGGCGATCAGTACCGCGGAGGCGGACATCAGCGTGACGGTCAGCGTGAGTGCGGCCTTACGCCCCTTGCGGTCGCCGACCCGGCCCAGCAGCCAGCCGCCGACCGGTCGCATGAAGAAGCCGACGGCGAAAATCCCCATGGTGTTCATGAGGTTCGCGGTGTCATTCCCCTTGGGGAAGAACGAATCCGCGAAGTAGACCGCGAAACTGGCGTAGACGAACCAGTCGAACCACTCGACCATGTTGCCGGCCGAGCCGACCCAGATCTTCTTCCATTGCTCTCGTCCCATAGCCGATCACGGTCGCGGACGGGCGGTCCGTCGGCAAGAGCCGGGGCGGCAACGATCGCGCGTACTTGAGTGCGTTGTGTTCACGGGTGCGGTGCCTGGCGGTGGGGGCGACGGGGCTTCCCCGGGAAGCAACGACTGCAGGGGGAACGACCGGAAAAGGCGGCACTATCGGGCCGTTCCCCACACCGCCCCGCCCCACCGTCACGGCGTGAGCGACTCGTCCAGGAACTCGTGTATGTGCTCGCGGACCTGGGCGCGGTCCGTGCCGGGGAGGCCGACGACGAGGTGGGTGCCGAAGCCGTCGAGGAGGGCGCGGACGCGGGTGGCGAGGCGTTCGGCGTCGACGGGGCGGAACTCGCCCTTCGAGGCGCCCTCGACGAGCAGGGCGACCAGGTCGCGGTGCCAGGCGAGTTCCAGTTCGAGCTGGCGCTCGCGGGTCTCGTCGTCGGCGTTCTGGGAGCGGTTCCAGACCTCCAGCCACAGCGTCCAGCGCGGGTCGCGGTGGCCTTCGGGCAGGTAGAGGTCGATCAGCGCGTCCAGGCGTTCGCGGGCGGGGACGCGGCGGGAGAGGGCGGCCCGGCGCTCGGCGCCGAGCTGCTCCTCGCTCCACTGGAGGGTCTGCAGCAGCAGCTCGTCCTTCGTACCGAAGTAGTAGAGGATGTGGCCGCTGCTCATGCCGACCTCGCGGCCCAGTCCGGCCATGGTCAGCCGGTCCAGGCCCTCCGCGGCGATGGTGGCCATCGCCGCGGCCAGGACCTGCTCGCGGGGCTGGTTGAGCCGGCGCCGGGGACGGCGCACGGGACCGGGCACGGGGACCTCCGGGTCGGCTGGGCGGGCCTGTGGGTCAGGCCTCGGGCTGCTGCTGGGTGATGCAGTGGATACCGCCACCCGCTGCGAAGATCGTACGGGCGTCGACGAGGGTGACCGTCCGGTCGGGGAAGAGCCGGCGGAAGATGGCGGCCGCCTCCTCGTCGCGCGGGTCGTCGAAGGCGCACAGCACCACGCCATCGTTGCAGAGGTAGTGGTTGATGTAGGAGTAGTCGACCAGCTCGCCGTTCTCCTCGATGACGGTCGGCGCGGGCACCTCGACGACCTCCAGCCGGCGGCCCCTGGCGTCGGTGGCCGAGCTCAGCAGCTTGACGATCTCGTTGCAGATCGCGTGGTCGGGGTGGTCGGGGTCGGGCTGGGTGTGCACGAGCACGGTGCCGGGGCGGGCGAAGGCGGCGACGATGTCGACATGGCCGCGGGTGCCGAACTGTCCGTAGTCCGCGGCCAGGCCGCGCGGCAGCCAGATCGCCTTGGTGGTGCCGAGGTGGGCGTGGATCTCGGCCTCGACCTCCTGGGCGGTGCGGCCGGGGTTGCGGCCCGGGTCGAGCTGGACGGTCTCGGTGAGCAGGACGGTGCCCTCGCCGTCGATGTGGATGCCGCCGCCCTCGTTGACCAGGGGGGTGGCGTAGCGGCGGGCACCGGCCAGCGCCGAGACCTGCTCGGCGATCTTCTCGTCGAGGTCCCAGCGGGCCCACTCCTGGGCGCCCCAGCCGTTGAACACCCAGTCGGTGGCGGCCAGCGAGCCCTTGCCGTCGGTGAGGAAGGTGGGGCCGATGTCGCGCATCCAGGCGTCGTTCAGCGGGCGCTCGACGATCTCGATGTCCGCTCCGAGGAGGGCCCGGGCGCCCTCGGCCTGGCCGGGACCGGCGACGACGGTGACCGGCTCGAAGCGGCGGACCGCTCGGGCGACGCCGGCCCAGGCGCGGCGGGCCTCGTCCAGGCCCTCGCCGCCCTCCTCGCCGAAGGTGAAGTTGGGGCCGGGCCAGGCCATCCAGGTGCGCTCGTGGCGGGCCCACTCCGGGGGCATGCGGAAGCCGTCGGCGACAGGGGTGCTCATGCGGGGGTCCTCAGGGTCTGTGGCGGTGGTGCCGGTGGATGGCCGCCGGCGGTGGGGTGCGCCGGCGGTGCGGTTCACAGGAAGTACAGCCGGGACAGCGAGACGGTGTCGGCCGGCTCGGAGCGCATCGGGTCGCCGTCGAGGGTGACCAGTCCGCTGCGCCCGTCGACCTGGACCTGTCCGACCCGGGAGTTGTGGACGAGGTCGCCGGGGCCGATGCCTCGGGTGCCGCGGACGGCGACCCGGCGGCGGCGGGTGGGCAGGTGGTCGCCGCCCTGCTCGGCCGCGGCACCCGCGACGAAGGCGACCGAGATCTCGGCGGGTGTCGCGCCGTGCGCCCCGAACTGCGGCCCGAGCACCAGGGGTTCGCAGGTGTCGGTGGCGGCGTTCGGGTCGCCGGTGACGCCGTAGGCGGGGAAGCCGGACTTCAGCACCAGCTGCGGTTTGGCGCCGAAGAACTGCGGCTTCCACAGCACGATGTCGGCCATCTTGCCGACCTCGATCGACCCGATCTCGTGCGAGAGGCCGTGGGCGATGGCGGGGTTGATGGTGAGCTTGGCGACGTAGCGCAGCACGCGGGCGTTGTCGTCGTGGGGGCCGTCGCCCTCCATGGGGCCGAGTTCGGCCTTCATCTTCCCGGCCATCGCGAAGGTCCGGCGTACGGTCTCGCCGGCCCGGCCCATGCCCTGGGCGTCGGAGGAGGTGATGCCGATCGCCCCGAGGTCGTGCAGCACGTCCTCGGCGCCCATCGTCCCGGCCCGGATGCGGTCGCGGGCCATCGCGGCGTCGCCCGGCAGGTCGGTCTTCAGGTCGTGGACCGAGACGATCATGCCGTAGTGCTCGGCGACCGCGTCCCGCCCGAAGGGGAGGGTGGGGTTGGTGGAGGAGCCGATGACGTTGGGGACGCCGGCCATCTTCAGGACGTTGGGGACGTGTCCGCCGCCGCAGCCCTCGATGTGGAAGGCGTGGATGGTACGGCCGTCCAGGACGCGCAGGGTGTCCTCGACGGTGAGGCACTCGTTGAGGCCGTCGCTGTGCAGGGCGACCTGGACGTCGTGGTCCTCGGCGACGCGCAGCGCGGTGTCCAGGGCCCGGGCGTGCGCGCCCATGTCCTCGTGGACCTTGAAGCCGCAGGCGCCACCCTCGGCGAGCGCCTCGACCAGCGGGGCGTCGCCCGAGGAGGAGCCGCGGCCGAGGAAGCCGATGTTGACCGGCCAGGCGTCGAAGGCGCCGAAGGCGTGGCCCAGCGCCCAGGGGGAGTTGACGCCCACGCCCCAGACCGGGCCGAACTCCTGGCCGATGATCGTGGTCACGCCGGAGGCCAGCGAGGCCTCCATGACGCGCGGCGAGAGCAGATGGACATGGGTGTCGACCGCGCCGGCGGTGGCGATCATGCCTTCACCGGAGACGATCGAGGTGCCGGTGCCGACGACCACGTCGACACCGTCGAGGGTGTCGGGGTTGCCGGCCCGTCCGATGGCGTGGATCCGGCCCCGGCGGATGCCGATGGACACCTTGCGGATGCCCTGTACCGCGTCGATGACCAGGACGTTGCTGATCACGACGTCACAGGTCTCGCGGACCGCGGCCGCCTTGAGCAGCAGCCCGTCGCGGGCGGTCTTGCCGAACCCGGCCAGGAACTCGTCGCCGGGCTTCTGGGCGTCGGACTCCACCCGGACGACCAGGCCCGAGTCGCCGAGGACGACCCGGTCGCCGGCCCGCGGGCCGTGTACCGACGCGTACTCGTGGGGGTCGATGGTCATGCCTGCTCCTCCGCTCCCAGGTAGCCGCAGGCGGCGGCCCGCCGCAGCGCTTCCGTCTTCGCCCCCGGTGCGTCCAGCGGGCCGTCCACGAGACCGGCGAAGCCGATCGCGATCCGGGCCCCGCCGATCGGGACCAGGCCGACCTCCGAGGCGCCGCCCGGGTCGAACCGCACGGACGAGCCGGCCGGGACGCACAGCCGCATGCCGTACGCGGCACCGCGGTCGAAGTCCAGCCGGGGGTTGGCCTCGAAGAAGTGGAAGTGCGAGGTGACGCTGATGGGCACCGTCGCGGTGTTGCGCACGGTGAGCACCACCGCGGGCTCGGGCTCCGGGTCGGCCGGGCCGGGGAGCACGGCGCCGGGCGCGGTCGCCGCGCCGCTCCTCGCGGCCGGCGCGCCGGCGCCGATCGGGTCGCTGACCACCGCGAGCCGGGAGCCGTCGTCGAAGACGGCCTCCACATGCACCTCGGTGACCACGTCGGCCACGCCCGGCAGCACATCGTCCGGACCGAGCACGCTGCGTGCCGCCTCGATGGCTTGAGCGAGGCGGCGCCCGTCCCGCGCCGCCTCGCAGACTGTGTCCGCGATCAACGCGGTCGCCTCGGGCACATTCAGCTTCAGTCCGCGGGCCCGGCGCGTCCGCGCCAGCTCGGCCGCGCCGAACAGCAGCAGCCGGTCGCGTTCCGTCGGGGTCAGCCGCATCCCGTCACACCTCCAGCTCGATTAGAGCACCACTCTAACCATGAAACTAGTCAACACGAAAAGCATTGACCTGTGCCGCAGCGATGAGTCACATTGAGCGCTGTTCTAAACGAGCGATGAATAGAGCACCGCTCAAAATGATCTCGTACCGCTGATCCGGCGCTGCGAGACCCGCTCATATCGAGCACTTCCACATAACGGAGCACTGCACGCAGAGCACTGCTCAGACACTGTTGTCCGGCCTCTCAGGGGAGCCCTCATGCCGATCGAACAACGCGGAGTCGACACCATCCCGGACGAGGAGCGCACCAGCGGTCCGCGCGACCTCATCTCGATCCTGCTCGGATCGAACCTCGCCCTCGGCGTGGTGATCTTCGGGTGGCTACCGGTCTCCTTCGGGCTCGGCTTCTGGCCCTCGGTGACCTCACTGGTGGCGGGCACGCTCGTCGGCACCCTGCTGACCGCCCCGCTCGCGCTGGTCTCGCTGCGCAGCGCCACCAACCTCTCCACCAGCAGCGGCGCCCACTTCGGCGTACGCGGCCGGCTCATCGGTTCGGTGATCGGGCTGCTGCTCTCGCTCGGCTACACCGCACTGACCCTGTGGGTCGGCGGCGACGCGGTCGTCGGCTGTCTGCACCGCCTGACCGGGCTGCCGACCGGCGGCGGGACCTACGCCCTGGTCTACGCCCTGCTCGCCGGCGCCACCGCCGTCGGCGCGGTCTACGGCTACCGGGTGCTGCTGCGGCTGAGCAAGGTGCTCGCCGTCGGTATGACCCTGCTGCTGGCCGTCGGCATCGTGGCGTACGCCGGCACCTTCACCACCGCCGCGCCGCACGGCAGCTCGTATCTGCTGGGCGGCTTCTGGCAGACCTGGCTGCTGGCCGCCGTCTCCGCGGGCCTGAGCGGCCCGATCGCGTTCATCACGCTGCTCGGCGACTACAGCCGCTACATCTCCCCGCGCCGGCACAGCTCGAAGAAGGTCTTCGGCGCCACCTGCCTGGGCCTGGTCGTCGGTCTGCTGGTGCCGCAGCTGTTCGGCACCTTCACCGCCCTCGCGGTCGGTGCGGGCGAGGACTACGCGGGCCCGCTGGTGGCCGGCGCCCCGTTCTGGTACCTGGCGCTGCTGCTGCTCAACGCCTCGGCCGGCTCGGTCGGCAACTCCGGCCTGATGCTCTACAGCATGGGCCTGGACCTGGACGCCATCCTGCCGCGCGCCACCCGCACCCAGGCCACCTACGTCGTCGCCGCGCTCGCGACCGCGCTGGTCTACGCCGGCCACTTCCTGTGGGCCGCGCAGGACGCGATGACCTCCTTCGTCCTGCTGATGACCGCGGTCGGCACGCCCTGGGCGGTGATCACCGTGATCGGCTTCACCCGCTGCCGCGGCGCCTACGACGCGGAGTCCCTGCAGGTCTACAACCGCGGCACACGCGGCGGCGTGTACTGGTTCACCGGCGGCTGGAGCGTCCAGGCGGCCGTCGCCTGGGCGCTGGGCTCGGTGATCGGCCTGATGGCGGTGGCCACGCCCCTGTACGAGGGCCCGCTGCTGGCGTACACGGGCGGCATCGACGTCAGCTTCCTGCTCGCGGCCGCGGTGGCCGGTGTGGTCTACCTCGCCCTCACCGCCCGCGATCCGCGCCCGGTCCCGACGCTGCGCCCCCTTCCCCCCACCTCCCCCGCCGCCCCCACGGAAGCGTCCGCGGAGGTCGGCTGAGCCGATGTGACCATGACCGAGGCCGCCCCCGACCCGATGTCGGCGGCGGCCTCGGTCCTGTCCGGGGAAGCGCCCCGGAGCGGTGGCTCAGCCCAGCTGGTGCATCCAGCCGTGCTTGTCGTCGGCGACGCCCCGCTGGATGTCCAGCAGCGCCTCGCGCAGCTTCAGCGTGACCTTGCCCGGCTCGCCGTCGGACTGCCTCCACTCGCCGCCCGCGCTCTTGACCGTGCCGACCGGGGTGATCACGGCGGCGGTACCGCAGGCGAAGACCTCGGTGAGGGTGCCGTTCTCGGTGTCGGCCCGCCACTGGTCGATGGAGACCCGGGCCTCCTCGGACGCGAAGCCCAGGTCGCCGGCGACGGACAGCAGCGAGTCACGGGTGACGCCGGCCAGCAGGGAGCCGGTCAGCGTGGGGGTGACGATCTTGTCGCCGTACACGAAGTACAGGTTCATGCCGCCGAGCTCCTCGACCCACTTGTGCTCCACGGCGTCGAGGTAGGCGACCTGGTCGCAGCCGTGCACCGCGGCCTCGGCCTGCGCGAGCAGCGACGCGGCGTAGTTGCCGCCGGTCTTGGCGTCGCCCATGCCGCCGGGGACGGCGCGCACCCGGTTCTCGGACAGCCAGATGGAGACCGGCTTGACGCCGCCGGCGAAGTACGCGCCGGCGGGCGAGGCGATCACGACGAAGAGGTACTCGTTGGCGGGCTTCACGCCCAGCCCCACCTCAGTGGCGATCATGAAGGGCCGCAGGTAGAGCGACTCCTCGCCGCCGTGCGCGGGCACCCACTTCTTGTCCTGCTGGACCAGCAGGTCGCAGGCCTCGATGAAGGTCTCGACGGGCAGCTCGGGCATGGCCAGACGGCGCGCCGAGGCCTGGAAGCGCCGGGCGTTGGCGTCGGGGCGGAACATGGCGACGGAGCCGTCGGGCTGGCGGTAGGCCTTGAGGCCCTCGAAGATCTCCTGCGCGTAGTGCAGGACGTTGGTCGCCGGGTCGAGGGAGAGCGGCCCGTACGGCACGAGCTGCCCGTCGTGCCAGCCGCGGCCCTCGGTCCACCTGATCGTCACCATGTGGTCGGTGAAGTGGCGGCCGAATCCGGGGGCGGCCAGGATCTGCTCCCGCTCCGCGTCGGACAGCGGGTGCGAGGAGGGCTTGAGCTCGATCGTGGGCGTCGTCATGAATCCATGTCCTTCACTGCGTGATCCGATACCGCGGGTTGTCCGGCCCAGCCCTCCGGCGGGGGGTGGGTGGGGTCGGCCCCCACCGTGCGGCACCGGTGCGGTTTGTGGCGGCCGCACGCACCGGGAACCTGAACGTACCGGTCGTTACTTGGACGTCCGAGTTTCCCGCGGGCGGCGACACCACGTCCGATTATCGCTCGTGGGTCTCCGCCGCCGGAACCGGTGTGCGCGGTCCGCGTCCGATGGTCGCACCCAACCGGGCGGTAGCCCAGAGCGGGTCAACGCGGACAGCGCCGGTGCCTGGACGCTGTGTCCCGGCCCGGCGCTGTTCGTGGGTGGTGATGTCGCGCTGCGGGCCTCAGCCCGCTACGCGCGCGGCGAGGGCGTCGCCGATCTCGTCCGTGGTGCGGGCCGCGCCGTCGCGCGCCTCCAGGTCGGCCGCGACGGCCTCCTCGATGCGGGCGGCCTGCGGCTCGAAGCCGAGGTGGCGCAGGAGCAGGGCGACCGACAGGATCGTCGCCGTCGGGTCGGCCTTGCCGGTGCCCGCGATGTCCGGCGCGGAGCCGTGCACCGGCTCGAACATCGAGGGGAACTGGCCGGTCGGGTTGATGTTCCCGGAGGCGGCCAGGCCGATACCGCCGGTGACGGCCGCCGCGAGGTCGGTGAGGATGTCGCCGAAGAGGTTGTCGGTGACGATCACGTCGAACCGCTCGGGCTGGGTGACGAAGAAGATCGTCGCCGCGTCGACGTGCAGATAGTCGGTGGTGACCTCGGGGTACTCCTGGCCGACCCGGTCGAAGATGTTCTTCCACATGTGGCCCGCGTAGACCAGGACGTTGTTCTTGTGAACCAGCGTCAGCTTCTTGCGGGGGCGGGCGTTGGCGCGCTCGTAGGCGTCGCGGACCACACGCTCGACACCGTAGGCGGTGTTGACGCTGACCTCGGTGGCGACCTCGGCCGGCGTGCCGGTGCGCAGCGAGCCGCCGTTGCCCGTGTACGGGCCCTCGGTGCCCTCACGCACCACGACGAAGTCGATGTCGGGGCGGCCGGCCAGCGGGGTGGCCGTGTTCGGGAAGAGCTTCGACGGGCGCAGGTTGACGAAGTGGTCGAAGGCGAAGCGGAGCTTGAGCAGCAGCCCGCGCTCCAGCACACCGGACGGGACGGACGGGTCCCCGATGGCGCCGAGCAGGATCGCGTCGTGCTGCTTGAGCGACTCCAGCTCCGCGTCCGGCAGGGTCTCGCCGGTCGCGTGCCATCGCTTGGCACCAAGGTCGTACTCCTTGGTTTCCAGCTTGACGTCCTGCGGGAGGACCGCGGTCAGGACCTTCAGGCCCTGGGCCACGACTTCCTGGCCGATACCGTCACCGGGGATCACTGCGAGGCGAATGCTGCGAGACATGTCTGGACCCTACGCCCCGTCCCATCGGTTGACACGTAACGTCCGCCATACGGACACATGGGGAGCCGGTCAACCTCCGTTCACCGCAACGCCCCGTCACGGTCGGATGATGCTGCGACATTCGCTGCCATGACTGGAAATCCCCGGGGGGACGCTCCCCTGCCCTCGCACACCCCGCGCGTCGGTGTACCGGAGCGGCTCGCGGCCCGGATGAGCATGCCCGAGCAGCATGACTACCTCCGCACGAAGCTGACCCGCCGGGGCCTGCTGCGCACCTCGGCCGCCGCCGCGGGAGTGGTCGCGGGATCCGGTCTGCTGACCGGTTCGGCCACGGCCGCCTCCCCCACCCTGTCGGCCTCGCCCGCCACCGTCGCCGTCGACGGGTCCCTCGTCGCCCCCTTCGGCCGCCACCTCGCCTTCGGCGCCGACCCCAGGAGCCAGATGCGGGTGAGCTGGCAGGTGCCGCTCGCGGTCCGGCGGCCGTTCATCCGGGTGGGTCTGCGCCCCTGGGACCTCGGGCTCAAGATCGAGGCCGAGGTGCGCGCACTGCACACCCCCTCGCTCTCCTCGAAGCTGCCCGCCGTCGAGCAGTACTACCTGCACGCGGCCCTCGACGGCCTGCGGCCGGGCACCACGTACTACTACGGCGTCGGGCACGACGGCTTCGACCCGGCCGACGCGCGCCACTTCTCCACGGTCGGCACCTTCCGCACCGCCCCGGCCCGCGCCGAGACGTTCGTCTTCACCGCCTTCGGCGACCAGGGCGTCAGCTACCACGCGCTCGCCAACGACCAGCTGATCCTGGGCCAGAACCCGTCCTTCCACCTGCACGCGGGCGACATCTGCTACGCGGACACCGACGGGCAGGGCTCCGACCACGACGCCTACGACGCGCGGGTGTGGGACCAGTTCCTGGCCCAGACCGAGTCGGTGGCCAAGTCCGTGCCGTGGATGGTGACCACCGGCAACCACGACATGGAGGCCTGGTACTCGCCCGACGGCTACGGCGGCCAGCGCGCCCGCTGGTCGCTGCCCGGCAACGGCCCGGACGCCGACCGCGCCCCCGGCGTGTACTCCTTCGCCTACGGCAATGTCGCGGTCGTCGCCCTGGACGCCAACGACGTCTCGTACGAGATCCCCGCCAACCAGGGCTACACCGGCGGCGAGCAGACCCGCTGGCTCGACCGCCGCCTGGCACAGCTGCGCGCCGCCGAGGACATCGACTTCATCGTGGTCTTCTTCCACCACTGCGCCTTCTCCACCACCAACGCGCACGCCTCCGAGGGTGGCGTGCGCGACGCCTGGCTGCCGCTGTTCGACAAGCACCGGGTGGACCTGGTCATCAACGGGCACAACCACGTCTACGAGCGGACCGACGCCCTCAGGGGCGGCCGGGTCGCCAAGAAGATGCCGATCGGCGAGCGCGTCGACAGCGCACACGAGGGCATCGTCTACGTCACCGCCGGCGGCGCGGGCAAGGCCCTCTACGACTTCCCCGTGCCCGACAGCTACGAGGGCCACGTCAAGGACCTCGACCACGTCGAGACGTTCCACTGGTCCAAGGGCCAGGTGAAGACCAAGGACACCGTGGAGTGGTCCCGGGTCCGCTACACCGGCTACTCGTTCATCGCCGTCGAGGTCTCCCCGGGCCACCGCCCGCGGATGAAGGTCACCGCGCTGGCCGAATCCGGCGAGCGCATCGACCACTTCGAGGTGACCCGCTCACGCTGAGGCGGTTCACCCGCGCCGCGGGGCGCCCGGGACCCGGGCGCCCCCGGCACTCAGGAGAGGAAGAGCCACCGGGCCACGGACAGCCGGATCCGCCAGCAGCAGCGGCAAGGCACCGAAGCCGGCCTCGACAGCACCCGTCCGGATCGCGCGCGCATCGTCTCAGTGCCCGGTCGAGCCGCCGTTGTCCCGGCGGTCGAGGGCGCGCTGGAGGGCGGCCGCGGCGTTCCTGCGGTCGGCTTCGTTGGTCGTACGGGCGGAGTGACGGGTCCTGCGGACGGCGGTCTCGGCCATGATTCACGTCTCCTATGCCAAAGCCCCGAGAACAAAAGGGATGCGTCGATCCAGAAGCGGCCGGAAGGGGCGGGGGCCACGGCACGGCAGGGGTCACCTGCGCTCACGCACCGGGCCGCATCCGCCTTCGCTCGATCGAGCGAGACGTTCGGCTTCTACAAACGTAGGGCAGCTCGGCCGTGATGTCTGCACAATTACTTGGGCTTCCTACTATCTGAGACGGCGGCGTGTGCTCGAACGAGTGATCTCTTGGCATATGCCGGCCGGAGAGCTTGAAGCGTGGCTAGCGTCGCGGCGTTCGCTTGTGCCACGAGGCCAGGCCCGCCCACACTGAGGAGGAGGTGCTGCACCATGACCGCGCTCGCACAGGAGGCGCCCGTGACAACCCCGGAGACCACGACACCGGAGGCGACGGCGCCCGAACGGGATCTGGACGAGGTCCTGTGGCAGGCATGGAACGCCATGGAACTCCCCGAGGGCCTTCACGCCGAGATCATCGAGGGGTCCATCGAGGTGTCGCCCACCGGACGCTTTGCACACGGTCTGATCACCAACAGGCTTCGCCGCGCCATCGACAAGCACCTGGAGGAAGGGGAGTGCGCTGCGTACCAGGACGTGAACGTGGTCCAAGATCGCAAGGTGTGGATCCCTGATTGCTTCGTCGCGCCCGACGACCCCGAGGAGCACATCACCGACGACGGCATCGGCGTCAAGGCGTCCGCCGTCCAACTGATCGTCGAGGTGGTCTCCCCCGGCCACGACGGCATCGAGCGTGACCGCGAACGCAAGCGCCGCGCCTACGCCCGCGCGGGCATCCCCGTCTACGTCCTCATCGACGACTACGACGGTCACGGCACGGTCACCGTGCTCACCGCGCCCAGCCCCGACGAGGCCGTCTACACGGACGTCCACTCCGTGGCGTACGGCATCGACGCGATCATCCCCGAGGGCCCAGCCAAAGGCTTCGTCATCGGCGAGGCGATCACCGGACCTCCCCGCAACGCCTGACGCCGCAACGCCGACGGCCCGGCGCCGCTGGAGGCGAACTCCAGGGGTGCCGGGCCGTCGGCGTACGCGCGGGCGTCAGCCCATGTGCGGGTAGCGGTAGTCCGTCGGCGGGACCAGCGTCTCCTTGATGGAGCGGGTGGAGGTCCAGCGCATCAGGTTCTGCTTGGCGCCGGCCTTGTCGTTGGTGCCGGACGCCCGGCCGCCACCGAAGGGCTGCTGGCCGACGACGGCGCCGGTGGGCTTGTCGTTGATGTAGAAGTTGCCGGCCGCGAAGCGCAGCTTCTCGCAGGTGACGGCGGCCGCCGCACGGTCCTGGGCGATGACGCAACCGGTCAGGCCGTAGGCCGAGGCGGACTCCATCTGGGCGAGCATGGCGTCGTAGTCGGCGTCGTCGTAGACATAGACACCGAGGATCGGGCCGAAGTACTCGTCCTTGAAGATCTCGTTCTCCGGGTCGGTGGAGACCAGGACCGTCGGGCGGACGAAGTAGCCCTCGCTGTCGTCGTACGTGCCGCCGGCCACGACCTCGACGGTCGGGTCGGCCTTGGCGCGGTCGATCGCCGCCTTGTTCTTGGCGAAGGAGCGCTCGTCGATCACGGCGCCCATGAAGTTCGCCAGTTCCGAGACATCGCCCATGGTCAGCGACTCGACCTCGGCGGCGAACTCCTCCTTGAAGCCGGCGTTCCACAGGGAGGCCGGGACGTACGCGCGGGAGGCCGCGGAGCACTTCTGGCCCTGGAACTCGAAGGCGCCGCGGGTCATGGCGGTCTTCAGCACGGCGCGGTCGGCCGTGGGGTGGGCGACGATGAAGTCCTTGCCGCCGGTCTCGCCGACCAGTCGCGGGTAGGTCTTGTAGTTCTCGATGTTGTTGCCGACCGTCTTCCACAGGTACTGGAAGGTCTTGGTCGAGCCGGTGAAGTGGATGCCCGCCAGGTCGGGGTGGGTCAGCGCCACCTCGGAGACGTCCTTGCCGTCACCGGTGACGAGGTTGATCACGCCCTTGGGCAGACCGGCCTCCTCCAGCAGCTGCATCAGCAGCACGGCGGCGAAGGTCTGGGTCGGGGACGGCTTCCAGACGACCACGTTGCCCATGAGGGCGGGGGCGGTCGGGAGGTTGCCGGCGATCGCCGTGAAGTTGAACGGCGTGATCGCGTAGACGAAGCCTTCGAGGGGACGGTGGTCCGAGCGGTTCCACACACCCGGGGAGTTCGCCGGGGGCTGCTCGGCGAGGATCTGGCGCGCGAAGTGCACATTGAAGCGCCAGAAGTCGATCAGCTCGCAGGGGGTGTCGATCTCGGCCTGCTGCGCCGTCTTGGACTGGCCGAGCATGGTGGCGGCGGCCATCGTCTCGCGCCACGGGCCGGAGAGCAGCTCCGCGGCCCGCAGGATGATCGCGGCGCGGTCGTCGAAGGCCATCGCCCGCCAGGCCGGGGCGGCGGCCAGCGCGGCGTCCACCGCGTCCTGGGCGTCCTGGACCGTGGCGTTGGCGTACGTGCCGAGCCGGGCCGAGTGGTTGTGCGGCTGTACGACGTCGAAGCGCTCGCCGCCACCCATCCGCCGCTGGCCACCGATGGTCATCGGCAGCTCGATCGGGTTGCCGGCGAGCTCCTTGAGCTTGGCCTCCAGACGGGAGCGCTCGGGGCTGCCGGGGGCGTAGGTGTGGACCGGCTCGTTCACCGGCACGGGGACCTGGGTCACAGCGTCCATGGCCGTTCTCCTTCGATCGTCGGTTCGTACGTACTGCGGTCTTTTGGGGCGTTGGTCATCCTCGTGTCGCGAGCGACCTCAGGAAGAAGCCGAGGTTCGCGGGGCGCTCGGCGAGCCGACGCATGAAGTATCCGTACCAATCAGTGCCATAGGGGATGTACACCCGCATGCGGTTCCCCTCGGCGACCAGCCGCTGCTGCTCCGCCTCGCGGATGCCGAACAGCATCTGGAACTCGTAGTCGGTCGGCTTGCGCCCGTTGCGGTGCGCCAGCTCCTGGGCAATGGCGACCATCCGCGGGTCGTGCGACCCGATCATGGGGTAGCCCTGCCCGGCCATCAGGATCTTCAAGCAGCGCACATAGGCCTTGTCGACCTCCCGCTTGTCCTGGAAGGCGACCGTCGCGGGCTCCTTGTACGCGCCCTTGACCAGTCGCACCCGGGAGCCTTCCCCGGCCAGCGCATGGCAGTCGTCCTCGGTGCGGAAGAGGTAGGACTGCACCACCGCACCCGTCTGGGGGAAGCGCTTGCGCAGCTCGGCGAGGATGGCGAGGGTGGAGTCGACCGTGGTGTGGTCCTCCATGTCGAGGGTCACCGTCGTGTCGGCCGCGGCGGCCGCCTCGACCACCGGAGTGACGTTCTTCAGCGCCAGCTCGTGCCCGCCGGCCAGCGCCTGGCCGAAGGCGGACAGCTTGACCGACATCTCGGCCTTGACGCCGAGCCCGTGCTCCTTGAGGGCCTCGGCCAGCTGGAGGTAGGCGTCGCGGTTGCGCAGCGCCTCGGCCGGGTCGGTGATGTCCTCGCCCAGGTGGTCGAGGGTGACCTCCATGCCGCGCGCTGCCAGGGACCGTACGGCCGCCATGGACTCGTCCAGATGCTCGCCGGCGACGAAGCGGTCCACCACCGGACGGGTGACCGGAGCGGCCGCGACGATACGGCGGATGCTGTCGCTGCGCGCTGCGGCGAGGAGCACGGGACCCAGCATGGGGCACCTCCACGATTCAGGATGACAAATGCCATGCGAACGCCGGACGAGGCGGATGCCCCGGCACGAATGAGCCACCTGAAATTTAAGGATCGCGCCACTTCCCGGCCATCGACAGCTGTCACGCCTTCGTGGTCGGGATCTCAGACAGATGTATGAGAATGGTGGGGGGTGACCACTGCGACAGGAGAGGGCCGACGAGGGATGCGGGGCGACTACCAGCAGCTCGTGGACGAGATCTCGGCGGCGCTCGGCGCGCCGGCGACGCTGGAGGACCGGGATTTCGGGCTGATCGCGTTCGGCGCGCACGAGGGCGAGGACGACGAGGTCATGGACCCGGTCCGGACCCGTTCGATCCTGCAGCGGCGCTCGTCGGCGGCGGTACGGGCCTGGTTCGAGGCGTTCGGGATCGCCCGGGCCACGACGGCGCTGCGCATTCCGCCGGACCCGGCGGCCGGGGTCTTCCGCGGCCGGATCTGTCTGCCCGTACGCCATCAGGGCATCGCGCACGGCTACGTCTGGCTGCTGGACGACGGGCATCTGAGCGACCTCGCCCTGGGCGGCCACGGCACCCCGCCCGACCCGCGGATCGCCCAGGCCATGGAGACCGCCGCCCGGATCGGCGCGCTGCTGGCCGCCGAGTCCCGCGCCGGCACCGAACTCGGCGATCTGCTGCGGGAGTTGCTGCTCGCCGAGCCCGCCGGGCGGCCGGCCGCCGCAGCCGCGCTGCGCGACGCCCTGCGGGACACCCTGCGCTTCACCACCGGGGTGCCGCTCACCGTGGTCGCGGTGGCCCCCTGGGATGCCGCGGACACCGGCGCGGCGCCGCTGCCGAGCCTGCCGGGGCTGCTCGCGGCGTGTGCGCTGCGCGCCGGCGACCTTCCGGGGTCCGCGGCGGCCGGGCCCGCCCTGGCCGCCCTGGTGCGGCTGCGCTCGACCGGTGCGCTCACCCCCGCCCACACGGTGGCCGAACATCTGCTGCGCTCGCCGCGCGCGGGCGCCGCGGCGGCCGCCGGGCCCCACCCCGCGCGGCCCGGGCCGGGCGCCGCCGGGATCGGCATCGGCGTCCGGGAGCTGACCGACCTCCCGGCCGCCTGGCGCGAGGCCCTGCACGCCGCCCGCGCGGCCCGCGCCGAGCCCCGGCTGGGGCCGATCGTCCAGTGGGACGCCATCGGCTCGTACCGCATGCTGACCGCGCTGCCGGCCACCGACCCCGACCCCGCGATCGGCCCGCTGCTCGCCCCCGCACACGCCGAACTCGCCCGCACCGCCGAGGTGTTCCTCGACTGCGCGGGCCAGGCCGGGCGCACCGCACAGGCCCTGGGCATCCACCGCCAGACGCTCTACTACCGGCTCGGCCGGGTGGAGAAGCTGACCGGCCTCGACCTGGACGACGGCGAGCACCGGCTGCTGCTGCACATGGCCCTCAAGGCGGCGCGCCTGTAGGGGCGTTCAGGAATCCGACGGCTGCGGGCGCTGTGTTACGGTGCGAGTCGACTTCTCACCGTTGGGCCTTCCGCCTCGCCAACCAGCTTCCCCCGGGTCCCGATGACACGGGGAAGGTGGAAGTCACTCATCACATCCTGACAAGGGTGTTCTGTGATGGTGACGACGTGCGTCTGCCCTTCCGGTCCTTTCCGAGGCCCCCGGGAACTGCCGGGGACCGTGTTCCGGCGTGAGCAGCGTTCCGGCGCCGGCGGCCTGGTCGGCGTCAGCGGCCCGGTCCGCGTCATCGCCAGCAGAGCCGGTTCCCTCAGGGAGGTTTCCGGAGTGCCGGAAGTCATTTCCACCCCGCGCCCGTCCACACGACGTCCGTGGCGGGTACTCGCGATCATGTGCATCGGCTTCTTCATGTCGTTGCTCGACGGATCCATCGTCAACGTCGCCGTTCCCACGTTGATCCACAGCCTGGACGCCTCCTACGACCAGGTGCTGTGGGTCGTCGACGGCTATCTGCTGGTCTTCTCGGTGCTGCTGATCAGCACCGGGCGGCTGGGGGACCTCTTCGGCTACCGCCGGCTGTACGTGATCGGCATCGTCACCTTCACCCTCGCCTCGGCGCTGTGCGGGCTGGCCGGTTCGCCGGCCCAGTTGCTGACCGCGCGGGCGCTGCAGGGGCTGGGCGGGGCCCTGCTGTTTCCGCAGGTCATCTCGTCGATCCTGACGGTCTTCCCGCCGCGGCTGCGGGGCCGGGCGTTCGGCCTGTTCGGCGCGATCGCCGGTGTCGCCCCGATCCTCGGCCCGGTCGTCGGCGGTTTCCTGCTCGCCCACCTCAGCTGGCGCTGGATCTTCTTCCTCAACGTCCCGATCGGCATCGCCACCGCCGTGCTGGCACTGACCTGCGTGCCGCCCATGCGCTCGGGCCGCACCCACCGGCTCGACCTGGTCGGCGTCGCGCTGGCCACCGCCGGGCTGAGCGGCATCGTGTTCGGCCTGATCGAGGGCGAGCGCTACGACTGGGGCACCCTCACCGAGCCGATCAGCATCACCTCGGTCATCGTCGCGGGCGTCGTGCTGCTGGCGGTGTTCGTCGTCTGGCAGCACCGGCAGCGGGGTGAGCCCCTGATGCCCCCTGCCCTGTTCGGCACGCGCAACTTCGCGGTCGGCAACGGGGTCGGGTTCGTCTTCCAACTCGGCATGATCGGCATCATGTTCGTCCTGGTGCTGTACCTGCAGACGGCCCGCGGGTACTCGGCGCTGGAGACCGGCCTGGCGGTGCTGCCGAACGCCGTGCTCACCGCGGTCGGCTCGGCGTACGCCGGGCGGCTGGCGGACAGGTTCGGCGGCAAGTACGTCCTGATGGCCGGGATGACGCTGCTGGCCGTCGGCCTGCTCGTACTGCTCTGCCTGGCCGGCCCCACCAGCAGTGCGTGGAGCCTGCTGCCGGGTCTGCTCGTCATCGGGGTCGCCAGCGGCGCCACGTTCGCCCCACTGCAGCAGGCCACCACGGACGGCGTGGACCCGCAGCTGGCCGGGGCGGCCTCCGGCGTCTCCGGCACCACCCGGCAGATCGGCGGTGTCCTCGGCACCGCCGTACTGGGCGCCCTGCTGTCGGCCCGTCTCTCCTCGGCCCTGCGCGGCGAGGCCGAGAGGCACGCCGGCCGGCTGCCGGAGGAGTTGCGCGCCCGGTTCATCGGCGACAGCGCCGCCGCCGCGCAGAACTACGGTCCGCCCGCGCCGCCCAGCGGCCTGAACCCGGCCACGGCCGGCCTGTACGAACGCGTCACCGCCGAGACCTTCGCCAGCGGCTTCGTCGAGGCCATGCAGACCGTCCTCGTGGCGTGCGCCGGGGCCCTGATGGCCGCCGCGGCGCTCTGTCTCCTGTTCAGCCCGCACAAGAAACCGACGGCCGAGCCGGCTCGGCAGCGGCGGGCCGAAATCGCACCGCGGGAGTGACCCGGCACTGACATGGCCGCGGCCTGGTGGCCGCGGCCATCGTCGCGCCTCCTGACGGGAGGGTCACCGCTTGCGCAGCACCTCGCCGGCGGTGACCCGCCGCAGCGCGGCCGCCAGGTCGTCCCCGGAGGGCAGCGCGTCGGGGGTGACCAGCGACTGCACCATGAGGCCGGTGAGCAGGGCCTGGTAGAAGGAGCCGACGACGCGGGCCGCCTCCGCGTCGACCTCGGTGTCCGGCACCCCCTCGAAGATCGCGACGAGGCCCTCGTTGCCCTCCGGCAGCACCTCGCCGATCGCCTCGCGCAGCCCCTCGTCGCGCGGCAGCAGCCCCAGCACCTCGACCTGCGCGGCGATGAACTCCCGTTCCGTGGCGATCCGCCGCAGGACGTTGTCCCAGACCGCGGCGAACCGCTCCAGCGGGTCCGCGTCCGTCGCCCGCGCGTCGCCGGCGGACGGCGCCTCGGCCACGCTCGCGCCCCACTCCTCGCTGGACGCGATGACCGCCTGGCGCATCAGGGCGTCCTTGGAGCCGTAGTGGTATCCGATGGAGGCGAGGTTGGCGCCGGAGGCGGCCACGATGTCGCGTGCGGTGGTGCGCGCGTACCCCTTCTCCAGCAGGCAGCGCTTGGCGCCTTCCAGCAGATCTTCACGGTGTCCCATGCCGGCAGCCTAGCTCTGCGCATACGCTCGTACCAGACGGCTGTCTTAAACGTACGTATACGTTCTCGCGGTCACCCCCAAGTCACCGGGGGCGGTCCTCCGACCCAGGGCCCTTGCGCGGACCCGTGCCGTCGTCGATCTCGACCTCTTCCCGGTGGATCTCGGTGGTGATCTCCTTCTGCTCGGTCACCCGCTCGGTCTCCAGCCACACCCGCTCGACCGGCACCATCTTCTTGCTGATCGTGGGCTGCTCCTCGTGCAGGACGACCTCGGACCGGCCGTGACCGGCCCGCGGCGCCGCCCGGCCCGCCCGCCGGTCCTCCTCGGTGATCTTCTCGCGGACCACCCGCACCTCCTCATGCGTGACCGGGACGGTGCGGTGCACCTCCTCGGTGACCAGGTGCTTGCTCAGGTGGACCCGGCCGGTCACCCGCTCCTCGGTGCCGATCTCCAGCCGCTCCTCGGAGAGCACCATCTCGGCGGCGGGCTCCCCGCCGGGCCGGGTGTCCGCCCCGTCGCGGCCGCGCGTGGCCGCGCCCGCTCCGGCCGGCGGCCGGTCGAAGAGCTTGTTGCGCTCGCCGCGCGCCGGGGTGGGGGCCGTGGTGTCCGCCATGGATCGGGTCCTGGCCCCGGCCGCACCCGCGGCGGGCCGCGGGCCGAGGCCGGACGCCACGACGGTGTCGGCGCGGGCGCGGTCGTCGGCGACGCCTTCGAGCCCGCCGGCGTCGGAGGGATCATCCGGCCGTATCAGCCCGTAGTGGCGGTAGAGCCGGGCCTCTTCGGACGGGTCGAGATGGCCGTCGGCGTCGATCCGCGGCGCCTCCTTGATGGTGTCCTTGGTGTGCGGAACGCGCAGCTCACCATCGGTCCGGCGGGCCCCGGCGAGCGGGATGAAGGTCTCCTTCATCCCGAACAGGCCGGTACGCACGGTGATCCACTCGGGGTCGTTGGTCGCGTCGTCCCGGTAGACCTGCTGGACCGTGCCCACCTTCACGCCGTCCACATCGACCACCCGCAGACCGGTCAGGCTCTGCGGGGAGTCACCCACAGGTGCATTCATGGCGTGTCCTCCTTCCGGCACGCGCCGGCGGGGGCGTGCACGCTTCGCCGTGCACTCCTCCCATTGCGCGCCGCCGGGCGGAGCCACGCAAGCGCGGACGCCAACGGGCCCGGACTCCGCGAGAGCGGGGTCCGGGCCCGTTGACCTGCGAGATCGTACGATCAGTCGCCGAGGTTCACCGCGCGCACCGAGGTCGCGCCGATCTCCTCGGAGATCTCGCTCAGCACGCCCGGCGGAATCGTGTCGTCGACGGTCAGCGCGACCAGCGCCTCGCCACCGACATCGGCCCGGGAGACCTGCATCCCGCCGATGTTGATGCCCGCCTCGCCCAGGATCCGGCCGACGGTGCCGACGACGCCGGGGCGGTCGCTGTAGCGCATGAACGCCATGTGGTCCGCGAGCGACAGATCGATCGAGTGGTCGCCGACCGCCACGATCTTCTGGATGTTCTTGTGACCGGCGAGCGTGCCGGAGATCGACACCTCGTCGCCGCCCGCGAGGGTGCCGCGCACGGTCACCACGTTGCGGTGCTCCGGCGACTCGCTGCTGGTCGTCAGCCGCACCTCCACACCGCGCTCCTGCGCGAACAGGGGGGCGTTGACGTACGACACGGTCTCGTCCACGACATCCTCGAACACGCCCTTGAGCGCGGAGAGTTCGAGCACCTTGACGTCGTGCTGGGTGATCTCGCCGTACACCTCCACGTCGAGGCGCATGGCCACCTCGCCGGCCAGCGCGGTGAAGATCCGGCCCAGCCGCTCGGCCAGCGGCAGCCCCGGCTTGACGTCCTCGGCGATCACACCGCCCTGGACGTTGACCGCGTCCGGCACCAGCTCGCCGGCGAGCGCCAGGCGCACCGACTTGGCGACCGCGATACCGGCCTTCTCCTGCGCCTCACCCGTCGAAGCGCCCAGGTGCGGGGTGGCGACGACCTGGTCGAACTCGAAGAGCGGGGAGTCGGTGCACGGCTCGACGGCGTAGACGTCCAGTCCCGCGCCGGCCACCCGGCCCTCCTTCAGCGCGCTGGCCAGCGCCACCTCGTCGACGATCCCGCCACGCGCGGCGTTGACGATCCGGACCGACGGCTTGACCTTGCGCAGCGCCTCGTCGCCGATGAGACCGACGGTCTCGGGAGTCTTGGGGAGGTGGACGGTGATGAAGTCCGAGACCTCCAGCAGCTCGTCCAGCGTCAGCAGCTTGACACCCATCTGGGCGGCACGGGCCGGCTGGACGTAGGGGTCGTAGGCGACGACCTTCATGCCGAACGCCGACATCCGCTGGGCGACCAGCACGCCGATCCGGCCGAGGCCGACCACGCCGAGGGTCTTCTCGCTGAGCTCGACACCGGTGTACTTGCTGCGCTTCCACTCGCCGTTCTTCAGGGCGGTGTTGGCCTGCGGGATGTTCCGGGCCGTGGCGACCAGCAGACCGCAGGCGAGCTCGGCGGCGGTGACGATGTTGGAGGTCGGTGCGTTGACGACCATCACGCCGGCCTTGGTGGCGGCGGAGACGTCGACGTTGTCCAGGCCCACGCCCGCACGGGCGACGACCTTCAGCTTCTTGGCGGCGGAGATGGCCTCGGCGTCGATCTTCGTCGCGCTGCGCACGAGGACGGCGTCGACATCGACGATCGCGGGGAGCAGCTCGGCGCGGTCCGCGCCGTTGCAGTGCCGGATCTCGAAGTCCGGGCCGAGGGCGTCGACGGTGGCGGGCGACAGCTCTTCGGCGATCAGTACGACAGGTTTCGAGCTCACGTGGTCTTCAGTCCTCACTAGTCCTTCGCGGACGGCCGTCCCGACGGCCGAAGGCGGTGAAGGGGGAAAGCCGCGTGGAAGACGCACGACGTTGTGGGCCTGAACGCGCTTGTGATGGGCAGTGTAGTGGCGGTGGAGGGCGCGTCCTGCGCCGTTGCGGAAGGATCACCCGTGCGTGGTTCTACGCGGTGGACAAGGCACCTGGTCGGCGCCCGGCCGGGCACATGGACGAGGGGGCCGCGAGATGCTTCGCGGCCCCCTGTCCGTCGGGCTTACGCCTCGTCGTCCACCCAGCTCATGAGCTTGCGCAGCTGCTTGCCGGTGGTCTCCAGGAGGTGGCCCTCGTCGGCCTTCTTGTACTCGTTGTACTTCGGCAGACCGGCCTTGTACTCCGCCATCCAGTTGTTGGCGAAGGTGCCGTCCTGGATCTCGGCGAGGACCTTCTTCATCTCCGCCTTGGTGGCGTCGGTGACGACGCGCGGGCCGGTGACGTAGTCGCCCCACTCGGCGGTCTCGGAGACCGACCAGCGCATCTTCTCCAGGCCGCCCTCGTACATCAGGTCCACGATCAGCTTCAGCTCGTGGAGGCACTCGAAGTACGCGATCTCCGGCTGGTAACCCGCCTCGACCAGCGTCTCGAAGCCGGCCTTGACCAGCGCCGAGGCGCCACCGCAGAGCACCGCCTGCTCACCGAACAGGTCGGTCTCGGTCTCCTCGGTGAAGGTGGTCTTGATGACGCCGGCGCGGGTGCCGCCGATGCCCTTGGCGTAGGAGAGCGCCAGCTCGAAGGCCTTGCCGGAGGCGTCCTGCTCGACGGCCGCGATGCACGGCACGCCGCGGCCCTCCTCGTACTGGCGACGCACCAGGTGACCCGGGCCCTTGGGGGCGACCATGCACACGTCCACGCCGGCCGGAGCCTTGATGAAGCCGAAGCGGATGTTGAAGCCGTGGCCGAAGAACAGCGCGTCGCCGTCCTTCAGGTGGTCCTTGATGGACTCCTCGTAGACCTCGGCCTGGATCGGGTCCGGGACCAGGATCATGATGACGTCGGCCTCGGCCGCGGCCTCGGCCGGCGTCACCACGCGCAGGCCCTGCTCCTCGGCCTTGGCCTTGGACTTGGAGCCCTCGTGCAGACCGACGCGCACGTCGACGCCCGAGTCGCGCAGGGACAGCGCGTGGGCGTGGCCCTGGCTTCCGTAGCCGATCACCGCGACCTTGCGGTTCTGGATGATGGACAGGTCGGCGTCGTCGTCGTAGAACAGCTCGGCCACTTCGGGTATCTCCTTGGATCTAGCGGGGTGCCCACACAGTACGTCGGGCGGGGTCGGGAAGGTCGGTGGGTCTCGCCATACGGTCGCAACGGGCCGCGGGCGGATCGGGCGTCAGGCCGAGCGGTCCAGGGCGCGCAGCGAACGGTCCGTGATGGAGCGGGCGCCACGGCCTATGGCGATCGTGCCGGACTGCACCAGCTCCTTGATGCCGAACGGCTCCAGCATCTTCAGCATCGCCTCCAGCTTCTCGCTGGACCCGGTGGCCTCGATGGTGACCGCCTCCGGGGAGACGTCCACGGTCTTGGCGCGGAAGAGCTGGACGATCTCGACGATCTGCGAGCGGGTCTCGTTGTCCGCGCGGACCTTGACCAGGACCAGTTCGCGCTGGATCGCGGCGGCCGGCTCCAGCTCGACGATCTTCAGGACGTTGACGAGCTTGTTGAGCTGCTTGGTGACCTGCTCCAGCGGCAGCGACTCGACGCTGACCACGATGGTGATGCGGGAGATGTCGGGGTGCTCGGTGACCCCGACCGCGAGCGAGTCGATGTTGAAGCCGCGGCGGGAGAACAGCGCGGCGATCCGGGCGAGGATGCCGGGGGTGTTCTCCACCAGGACGGAGAGCGTGTGCTTGGACATGGTCTTCTCTCTTCTTCCGTGCGTCCGTGTCGTCCTGGGCTCTAGTCGTCTTCGCTGTCGCCGAAGTCGGGACGCACGCCCCGGGCGGCCATGACCTCGTCGTTGGAGGTGCCGGCGGCGACCATCGGCCACACCTGGGCGTCCTCGTGGACGATGAAGTCCACCACGACCGGGCGGTCGTTGATGGCATTGGCCTCCGCGATGACCTTGTCCAGTTCGTCCGGGGACTCACAGCGCATCGCCACACAGCCCATCGCCTCGGACAGCTTCACGAAGTCCGGGATGCGGGTACCGGCGCTCGGCTGCTTGCCGTCCGCCTCCGGGCCGCTGTGCAGCACGGTGTTGGAGTAGCGCTGGTTGTAGAACAGGGTCTGCCACTGGCGGACCATGCCCAGCGCGCCGTTGTTGATGATCGCGACCTTGATCGGGATGTTGTTCAGCGCGCAGGTGACCAGCTCCTGATTGGTCATCTGGAAGCAGCCGTCGCCGTCGATCGCCCAGACCGTGCGGCCGGGCTGCCCCGCCTTGGCGCCCATGGCGGCGGGCACGGCGTAGCCCATCGTGCCGGCGCCGCCGGAGTTCAGCCAGGTGGCGGGCTGCTCGTAGTCGATGAAGTGGGCGGCCCACATCTGGTGCTGGCCGACGCCCGCGGCGTAGATGGTGTCGGCGGGGGCGAGCTGGCCGATCCGCTGGATGACCTGCTGCGGGGACAGGCTGCCGTCGTCCGGCAGGTCGTAGCCCAGCGGGTAGGTCTCGCGCCAGCGGTTGAGGTCCTTCCACCAGGCGCTGTAGTCGCCCTTGTGGCCGGCGTCGTGCTCGGCCTGGACGGCGACGATCAGGTCGGCGATGACCTCGCGGGCGTCGCCGACGATCGGCACGTCCGCGGCGCGGTTCTTGCCGATCTCCGCCGGGTCGATGTCCGCGTGCACGACCTTGGCGTACGGCGCGAAGGAGTCCAGCTTGCCGGTGACCCGGTCGTCGAAGCGGGCGCCGAGGGTGATCAGCAGGTCCGACTTCTGCAGCGCGGTGACCGCGGTGACCGCGCCGTGCATGCCGGGCATGCCGACGTGCTGGGGGTGGCTGTCGGGGAACGCGCCCAGCGCCATCAGCGTGGTGGTGACCGGCGCCCCGGTCAGCTCGGCGAGCACCTTCAGCTCGGCGGTGGCGCCGGCCTTGAGCACCCCGCCGCCGACGTAGAGCACCGGGCGCTTGGACTCGGCGATCAGCCGGGCCGCCTCGCGGATCTGCTTGGCGTGCGGCTTGGTGACCGGGCGGTAGCCGGGCAGCTCGGTGTGCGGCGGCCAGACGAAGGTGGTCTGCGCCTGGAGGGCGTCCTTGGCGATGTCGACCAGGACCGGGCCGGGGCGGCCGGTGGAGGCGATGTGGAACGCCTCGGCGATCGTCCGGGGGATCTCGGCGGGGTCGGTGACCAGGAAGTTGTGCTTGGTGATCGGCATCGTGATGCCGCAGATGTCCGCCTCCTGGAAGGCGTCCGTGCCGATCGCCTTGGACGCGACCTGGCCGGTGATCGCGACCAGCGGGACGGAGTCCATGTGCGCGTCGGCGATCGGGGTGACGAGGTTGGTGGCACCGGGACCGGAGGTCGCCATGCACACCCCGACCTTGCCGGTGGCCTGGGCGTACCCCGTGGCGGCGTGCCCGGCGCCCTGCTCGTGGCGGACCAGGATGTGCCGGACCTTCGAGGAGTCCATCATCGGGTCGTACGCAGGCAGGATCGCACCGCCGGGAATGCCGAACACGGTGTCGGCCCCGACCTCCTCCAGCGAACGGATGAGGGACTGCGCGCCCGTGACGTGCTCGACGGTGGCGGGCTGCTGCGGTCCGCCGGAGTTACGGGCCCGCGGCTGCGGATGGTGGGCCCCGGAGGCCTGCTCGGTCATCTGCGTCTCTTCTCGAAGCTGAGGGTTTTGGCGGGATTTGTGAGGTTGCTATGCAACAAAAAACCCCTCGTGCCGTGAGGCAAGCGAGGGGAGCGCGTCGGTGCGGTCAGCCGGGTTTCTTCGGGCCCAGCTTCAGCCGACGCGCTTTCCAAGTACGAGAATTCGGGTGCGCATGGCACTGACCCTCCCCCCGCCGTGCACCGAGTGTCAAGTGGGTGGGACGGAGGTCTCACTATTTGAGCGCAATGGCGGATGCACGAGCGAATCCGGGCCCGCCAGCCCGCCGCGCCGGACGGGCAGTCCGCTACCGCTGAGCACCACCGCACGGCCCTGCCCGGCCAGGTCCGGAACGGGGAAGCCGGAGTGCGTCAGCGTGCGCCGCAGCCGGTGCTCGTCGAGCGGTCCGGAGAACGCCACGCCCATGCCGTGCGTGCAGCCCATGGAGCGCAGGGCGAGGACCTGCTCGGGCAGGTCGACGCCGTCCGCGACGGACTGCATGCCCAGGTCGCCGGCGATCCGCAGCAGCCCGGCGGTGATCTTGTGCAGCCGGGAGGACTCCACCACGCCGTCGACCAGCCCCCGGTCCAGCCGCAGCACGTCGATGGGGAGCCGGCGCAGTGCGCTGATCGCGGCGTATCCGCTGCCGAAGCCGTCCAGGGCGATCCGCACGCCGATGCGGCGCAGCGCGACCAGCCGGCGCTCCAGATCGTCCAGCGGGAGCCGGGGATCACTTTCGGACAATTCCAGGACGAGCGCGCGCGAGGGCAGGCCATGCCGGGTGAGCAGCGATTCGACGCCCTTGGGGGACAGCGAGCGGTCCAGCAGCCGCCGGGCCGAGAGCCGGACCGCGACCGGGATCTGATGGCCGGCGCGGTGGCGCGCCGCGGCCTGCTCGACCGCCTCCTGCAGCTGCCAGCGGTCCAGCTCGGCGGCGCGGTCGCCGTCTTCGGAGTACCGGCCGCGGTCGCCGACCCGCAGGAATTCGGCCGGGGTGAACAGGATGCCCTGGGCGGAGCGCCAGCGGGCGTGTGCCGCGACCGCGGTGACCCGTCCGCTGGCCAGCTCGACCACCGGCTGGTGCAGCAGCGCGAATTCGCCGTCCTGGAGGGCCGTACGCAGTTTGGTGGCGAGTTCGGCGCGGTGCGCCACCTCGTCCTGCAGCTGTGGGGCGTACAGCTCCACCCGGCCCTTGCCGGCCTGCTTGGCGCGGTACATCGCCAGGTCGGCGTTGCGCAGCAGACCCGCGGGGGTGACGCCGGGCTCGGCGAAGGCGACGCCGATGCTGGCGGCGACGCGTACGTCCCGGCCGTCGATGCGGTACGGCTCGGAGAGCTTGATGCGCAGGCGGTCGGCGATCTCGTGGATCCGGAACTCACGGGCGGCGCGGTCGCGGGTGCCGTCGCCCGTGATCAGCGCGGCGAACTCGTCGCCGCCCAGCCGCGCCGCTATGTCCCCGGAGCGCACCGAGTCGCCGAGCCTGCGGGCGGCCTGTACCAGCAGCTCGTCGCCCGCCTGATGCCCGATGGTGTCGTTGACCTGTTTGAAGCCGTCGAGGTCGATGTAGAGCACGGCGGTGTCGTGATCGCTGGCCCGGCGGCCGGTGACCGCCTTCGTGACGCGTTCGGTGAACAGCGCGCGGTTGGGCAGGTCGGTGAGCGCGTCGTGCGAGGCGTTGTGCTGGAGCTGGGCCTGCAGCCGGACCCGCTCCGTGACGTCGCGGGAGTTGAAGATCAGGCCGCCGTGATGGCGGTTGACCGTGGACTCGACGTTCAGCCAGCCTCCCCCACTCTCGACTGCGCTCGAGCGGGAGGTGCCCCCACGGCCCGAGCGCCGCTCGCCGGCGCGGAAGCGGCATTCGATCCGGGTGGTCGGCTCGTCCTCGGGGTCGGCGGCGAGGAACCTGCGGACCTCGTGGACGACCCGGCCCAGGTCCTCGGGGTGGATCAGCGACGCCAGTTCGGAGCCGACCAGTTCCTCCGCGTCCCGCCCGTAGACGCCGGCCGCGGCCGGGCTCACATAGCGCAGCACACCGGACGGGGCGGCGATCATGATGACGTCGCTGGAGCCCTGCACCAGGGAGCGGAAGTGGTTCTCCTTCTGGGCCAGCTCCTGGGTGAGGGTGATGTTGTCGAGAAGCATGATGCCCTGGCGGACGACCAGCGCGAGGACGACCGTGCAGCCGGTGAAGAGCACCACGCGGTCGATCCGCCGGCCGCCCAGGACGTTGGTGAGGATGCCCAGCGTGCACACCGCGGCGGCGAGGTACGGGGTGAGCGCGGCGAGCGAGCCGGCGATGGGGCGGCTGCCGTGCGGCTGCGGGCGGCGGGCGGGCTCGGCCTCTTCGGGCTCCTCCTCGCCCGCACGGCGGGCCACCCAGGGCGCGTACGCGAGCAGTATCGAGCCGGCGAACCACCCGGCGTCCAGGATCTGGCCGGAGCGGTAGTGCTCACGCAGCAGCGGCGAGCTGAACAGGGCGTCGCACAGCACCGTCAACGCCAGCGCCGCGACGGCGGTGTTGATGGCGGAGCGGTGTACGGACGAGCGCCTGAAGTGCAGCGCGAGCACCATGCTCACCAGCACGATGTCCAGCAGCGGATAGGCCAGCGACAGTGCGCTCTGCGCCACGCTGCGGCCCTGGAAGTGGGCGGTGTGCGCGAGCGCGAGGCTCCAGGAGAGCGTGAGCAGCGACCCGGCGATCAGCCAGGAGTCCAGCCCCAGGCAGACCCAGCCGGCCCTGGTGACCGGCCGCTTGGCGAGCACCAGCAGACCGACGATGGCCGGCGGCGCGAACAGCAGGAAGCAGAAGTCGGCCAGCGAGGGGCTGGGCACCGTGGTCCCCTCGATGACCTCGTACCATCCCCATACGCCGTTGCCGATGCCCGCCATCCCCGAGGAGGCGGCGAACAGCATCCAGGCCGGGCGGAACCGGCTGCGGTGCCGGCGCGCGTACAGACCGCAGGAGACCGCCGCCACCAGGGCCGCGAAGCTGAGGCCGAAGTCGCCCATGAACATGGCGACTTGGCGGGAGCCCCAGCCGAAGGCGGCACCGACGGCGTAGCCGCCGCAGACCACGGCCAGGACGATCTGCGGCACCGCGCTCGCCGGACCGCCGGCCGGCGCGGACGGCCTGGAGAGCATCGCCCCGGGGGCACTCACCGTGCTCTCCCGGTGTCCCGTGCGGGGCTTCGTCGCGGACGGTGCGCCCGGGGGCCTCGCCGCGTTCCCGCGGGCGCTCGTGGATCACGCATCTCGCGGATCATCCATCGGCTGTACATCGCCCGTCGCCCCCCTCGCGTTCCGGATCTCTCCCATCGCGCCGCTTTCGTCCGGCGCCGTCCCCGATCGGGACGATACACCAGTTCCGTCACTCAGCGACATAGCACCTCTACGGAGCGTGACAGGTAGCGCGATTTGAATACCCCCTGCAGTCGTACGGCCTCGTAGCGCTACGCGCAACCGCTTTCGCCGGCGGTGGCGACCACGTTGCGCAGGGGCTCGCCGGCCGCGAAAAGCGTCAACTGCTCCCGCAGCAGCCGCTTCGCACGGGGCAGGAAGGCAGAGCTGGGGCCACCGACGTGTGGAGTGATGAGCACGCCGGGAGCGTGCCACAGCGGGTGTCCGGCGGGCAGGGGTTCGGGATCGGTGACGTCGAGCGCCGCACGAAGCCGCCCGGACTCCAGTTCGCCGAGCAGCGCCTGGGTGTCGACGATCGGACCGCGCGCGATGTTCACCAGCAGTGCGCCGTCCTTCATCCGCGCCAGGAAATCGCTTCCGACCAGGCCACGGGTGCCGTCGGTGAGCGGAGCGGCGAGCACGACGACGTCCGCAGCGGGCAGGAGGGCGGACAGGTCGGAGAGTGGATGCACAGGGCCGCGCACAGTGTCACGCGCGGTGCGTGCGACGCGCACCACCCGCGCACATTCAAAAGGCGTGAGCCGGTCTTCGATGGCACTGCCGATCGAACCATAGCCCACAATGAGGATCGACTTGTCGGCGAGCGCGGGACGGAAGCCCGGCCGCCACTCCCCCGCGTCCTGACTCCGCACAAAGCCGGGGATGTCGCGCAGCGACGCCAGGATCAGGGTGAGCGCCAGCTCCGCGGTGCTGGCGTCGTGCAGCCCGCGGGCGTTGCACAGTTGGGCACCGGGCGGCATCTGCGCCAGCCCGGGCAGCATGTGCTCGACACCGGCGGTGAGGGTCTGCACGACCCGTACCCGGCTCATCCGGGACAGCGGGCGCAGGCTCGCCTCCGCGCCCTTCATGTAGGGGACGACGTAGCACACGCACCGGGCCGGATCGGCCGGGAAGTCGGGTCCGGCGTCCCAGTGGAGGTAGCGGAATCCGTCGGGCAGGCCCTCGATCTCGCCGGGCGGGATCGGGAGCCAGACGTCGTTCGCGTCGGTGCGCTGCGCTGCGGTTGCCATGGCCAGAGGCTATGCGAAGAGATGTTCTGCTCAGACGTTAGTTTGGTCTGGCCCTTGATCGGGGGCGAGGGGACGGAGGCACAACCAGGTGGAGCGCAGGACAATCGGCGCGGCGGCCCTCGAAGTGGGTGCCATCGGGCTCGGCTGCATGCCGATGAGCTGGGGGTACACCGAGTCGCAGCGCAACAAGGAGGGGTCGCTGCGGGCCGTGCACACCGCGCTGGACCGGGGCTCCAGCCTGCTGGACACCGCCGATATGTACGGGCCGTTCACCAACGAACTGCTGGTGGGCCGGGTGCTCAAGGAGCGGCGGGCGGAGGCGTTCGTGTCGACCAAGTGCGGGCTGCTGGTCGGCGAGCAGCACATCGTCGCCAACGGGCGGCCCGGGTACGTCAAGCGGGCCTGCGACGCCTCGCTGCGCCGGCTGCAGACCGACCGTATCGACCTCTACCAGCTGCACCGGGCCGACCCGGAGGTGCCCATCGAGGAGACCTGGGGGGCGATGGCGGAGCTGGTGGCGGCCGGGAAGGTGCGGTCGCTGGGGCTGTGCGCGGTGGGCGCGCGGGCGGTACGGCAGACACGACCGCCGCTCACCGCCCGTACGCAGCGGCGGCCGGGACCTCCGGCGGCGCGCCCCCGCTCCCGGATGCACGACTGCACGCTGGCCCAACTGGAGCGCATCCAGCAGGTGTTCCCGGTCAGCAGCGTGCAGGCCGAGCTGTCGGTGTGGTCGCCGGAGGCGCTGGAGGAGTTGCTGCCGTGGTGCGCGTCGCGGGGCATCGGGTTCCTGGCGGCGATGCCGCTGGGCAACGGCTATCTGACCGGCACGCTCACCCCGGGGCAGGGCTTCGAACCGGCGGACATACGGGCCCGCCACCCGCGCTTCACCGCCGAGATGATGGCCTCGAACCAGCCGGTGGTGGCCGGGCTGCGGCGGGTCGGCGACCGGTACGGCGCGACGCCGGGGCAGGTGGCGCTGGCCTGGGTGCTGGCCCAGGGCCGTCATGTCGTCCCCGTACCGGGCACGAAGAAGGAGCGGTGGGCCGCGCAGAACGCCGCGGCGGCGGATCTGGCGCTCACCCGCGAGGACCTGGCAGAGATCGCGGCGCTGCCGCGGGCGCTTCAGTCCTGGTAGCCATGACGGTGCCGGCCCCGCGGTTGCCGACGGGGCGCGGACGGGCCGAGTGAGCACGTTCGGCGGCCCGATGTGGTGTTCTTGTGCACGCCCCGCCGACGAGAGGACCACTTCCGTGCAACGCCGTTCCCAGACCGCCGTGTTGGCTGCCGCTTCGCTGCTCCTGGCAGCGGGCTGCTCGTCCGGTGGCGGCAAGCCCCAGGACGGCGGGCGTGCCACCCATCCTGCGAAGAGCCCCGGTGCCTCGGCGGGCGCCGGCTCGCCGACCGCCACGCCGTCCTCGACCGCGCCGCCCGCCAAGGGCTCGGTGAAGGTGACCGCCACGCTGACCACCGGTCTGACGTCCCCGTGGGGCGTCGCGGTGCTGCCGGGCGGGGACCTGCTGGTCGCCTCCCGCGACACCGGCAAGATCGTCCGGGTGGCCGCGGACGGCGGGAAGACCACCGAGCTGGGCTCGGTGCCGGGCGTGGACCCGGGGGGCGAGGGCGGGCTGCTGGGGATCGCGGTGTCCTCGACGTTCGGCACGGACCACCAGGTGTACGCGTACTTCACCACCGCCTCCGACAACCGCATCGCCCGGATGATCTACGACGAGAAGCGCCCCCCGGGCGATCAGCTCGGCGCTCCCGACACGATCCTGAGGGGGATTCCCAAGGGGCAGATCCACAACGGCGGGCGGATCGCGTTCGGCCCGGACAAGATGCTCTACGCCGGCACCGGCGAGACCGGCGACGACCAACTGGCCCAGGACAAGAAGTCGCTCGGCGGCAAGATCCTGCGGATGACCCCGGACGGCGAGCCGGCACACGGCAACCCCTCGGCCGACTCCGTCGTCTACGACTACGGCCACCGCAATGTGCAGGGCCTGGCCTGGGACGGCGACCACCGGCTGTGGGCCTCGGAGTTCGGGCAGGACACCTGGGACGAGCTCAATCTGATCGAGCCGGGCAGGAACTACGGCTGGCCGGAGGTCGAGGGCAAGGCCAAGGGCGGGCAGACCGGCGCCGGTTTCGTCGACCCGGTCGAGGTGTGGAAGACCGCGGACGCCTCGCCCAGCGGCATCGCCTACGCCAAGGGCTCGATCTGGATGGCCTCGCTGCGCGGCGAACGGCTGTGGCGGATCGCGCTGGACGGGACGAAGCCGGTGGCGGCTCCGCAGGCCTTTCTGAAGGGCACCTACGGGCGGCTGCGGACCGTCGTGGCGACCGGCGACGGCGGGTTGTGGCTGGTCACCAGCAACACGGACGGACGGGGCACACCGCACAAGGGCGATGACCGGATTCTCCGGCTCAAGGTGAGCTGACCTCTTCTGCCCCCTCTTTCGCCGCTGCTGCCTACACTCGGGGCCAGGGGACGGGTGCGCGTCACGCCGAAGAGGGGGCAGGCACCATGTTCAACATCGCCGAGGAACTGTTCGCACCGGGCCGTCAGCACACCGAGGAAGAGCGGCAGAAGATGTCGCTGGTCGTCGACGACGTGGGCGACGGCGATCCCGGGACGGGCCCGATAGACCTCTCCTCCGGAGTCGTCGTCATCCGGGCGGGACGGGGTACTGCCCCGGACGCCCGAGATGCGTGCCCATCGGCCCGATCCGCGCGGCCGCGAGGTGCCCGCTGCGGACCGCGGTGACCACGCCGACCACCGGCATGGCGAGCAGTGCCAGGAGGATCGGCCCGTAGCCGCCCTCGCTGGACACCGCCATCACCGCCACCTCGCCGAAGGCCAGGGCTGCGGCGAGCACGAAGCAGACCAGTACCCGCGACGGCTCGGAGGAGACCAGTCGGAGCGGGGCGTAGGCCAGCACCAGGCCCACGACCGCGCCGATCGACACGCCGACGGCCAGCGACCCCAGCACCGCGACCGCGGCCAGCACCGGGTCCTCCAGCCTGCTGCCGGTCGGGCCGTTGAGACCCCGCGTCACCATGACGAACACCCACAGCAGGGCGCAGGCGGCCGCCGGGATCGCCCCGGCCCGCAGACCGAACACCAGCCCCCGCCGCAGCACGGCGCGCGACTTGCCCATCTCGTCCCCGCATCCCCGAACGCGCCGCCGACCGCCGGCGTCCGCGTCCGCAGTATCCCAGCAGCTCACCGACCGGCTGCGGCGGGCCCGGGCGCGGTGTACCGGTCGGGTCAGGAGGCCGCCGGTTCGCCGAACAGGCGCAGCCGGTGAGCCACCGCCCCCGCCTCGCCGCGGCCGGAGACACCGAGCTTGGCGAGGATGTTGGAGACATGGACGCTGGCGGTCTTCGGGGAGATGAACAGTCTGTCGGCTATCTGGCGGTTGCTGCGGCCCTCGGCGACCAGGCGGAGCACGTCCCGTTCGCGCGGCGTCAGACCGAGCGCCGCGGCGGGGGCGGGGTCGGCGGAGGGACCGTCCCCGGTGGCGCGGCGGGCGGAACCGGCGGTCATGGTCGCCGCGGGGTCCGGTATCAGCCCGGGCAGGGGGATCCGGGCCCGCTGGGCGAGGAGGGTGAGTTCCTCGGCGAGCGGGCGGGCGCCCATCGTCGTGGCGGCGGTGTGCGCCTGGGTGAGCAGGAGTGCGGCGGCCTCGCGCGGGGTGCGGCCGTCCAGCCCCGCGGTGGCCCGCTCGCTGCCGTGCAGCAGGGATTCGGCCCAGCGGTAGCAGGCCCGGGCGAGCTCGTGCGGCCGCTCCAGGGGCTTGAAGGCGGCGACCACCTCGGCCCAGGCGTCGGGGGTCTCGCGGCCCTCGGCGCGGCGGAGTTCGGCGTCGACGGCGAGGGCGTGCGCCTCCCAGACGGGGGCGAGCTGGGGCAGCTTCTTGGCGGTGTCCCGCACGCGGGCCAGGACCGCGGCCCGGCCGGGCTCGGCGGCGGGCAGTCCGCGGGCGTCCGCCTCGGCGGCGGCGGCCGACCACAGCAGCGGCCAGGCGTAGCGCTGGGTACCGGGCGGGCAGCCGGCGTCCAGGGCCTGTACGAGGATGGCGCGGGCGTCGAGGATCCGGCTCTGGTGCACGGCGATGCGCAGGGCGTGCCGCGCGAGCGGCAGGGCGTGCTGCGGCTGGGGGTCGTGGGTGCCGTAGTGCTCACGGGCGACGGCCAGTTCGCGCTCGGCGACGGCGAGGTCGCCCTGGTCCAGGGCCAGGTCGGTGAGGCGGTTCGCCGCCAGGGCGATCGAGCGGGCGCTCTGGGCGAGCCGGCGGCAGTCGGCGGCGGCCCGGCTCGCCTCCTCCCAGCGGCCCAGCGACTGGAGCGATTCGGCGCGGTTGGCCATCACCCAGCAGGTCTTGTCCTTGAGGCCGTAGCGGGTGGTGAGTTCGATGCCCTGCTCGGTGACCTCGGCGGCCTCCCGGGAGCGGCCCACGCCCTCCAGGAAGGACGGGAGGTTGACATGGCCGCGCCCGATGGCGGAGAAGTAGCCGCGCTCGACGGCGCGGTCGACGGCCCCGCGGAGATCGGCCAGGCCCTCGTCGACCGCGCCGGAGTCGATCCGCAGCCCCGCCAGCGTCAGCCGGGAGTTCAGCTCGGCCTCCTCGTCGCCCACCAACTGGGCCAGCTCCACCGCGCGTTCGGACGTGGCGAAGGTCTCCGGGCCCGGCTCGTGCAGCACCGCCCAGCTGGCGACGGCGGCCAGCACCTCGGCGTGCACGGAGGACGGCGGCAGACCGCGCACCAGCTCCTGCGCCCTGCCGAGGTCCTCCCAGCCGTTGCCGCGGCCGGTGCCCTGGCAGAGCCGGGAGCGCTGCACCAGGAACCAGGCCGTGCGCAGGGGGTCGTTCTCCTCGCGCAGGGACCGCAGGGCGCGCTTGGTGATCGTGAAGGCCCGCTCGCCGTCGCCGGACAGCCGGGCGGCCACCGCGATCTCGGCGAGCAGATCGAGGAAGCGCAGCGCCTCGTTGTCACAGCCGCGGGCCGGATAGGCCTCGGTGTAGTCCACCGGGCGGACCCCTTGGCGTACCTCCGGGGGCGCGTCGTCCCACAGCTCCAGGGCGCGGTCCAGCAGCCGCAGCTGCTCGGCGTAGGCATGGCGGCGGCGGGCCTGGACGGAGGCGGCGAGGACGGCGGGGAGCGCCTTGGCGGCGTCATGGGCCTTGTACCAGTAGCTGGCCAGCCGGGCGGCGCAGGCGTCGGCGCGCACCAGGGAGGGGTCGGCCTCCAGGGCCTCGGCGTAGCGGCGGTTGAGGCGGGTGCGCTCGCCGGGCAGCAGGTCGTCGACGACGGCCTCGCGCACGAGGGCGTGCCGGAAGCGATAGCCCGTGCCGTCGTCGGTGGGCACGAGGGTGTTGCTGCCGACGGCGGAGCGCAGCGCCTCGATGAGGTCGTCCTCGGGCATCCGGCAGACGGCGGAGAGGAGTTCGTGTTCGATGGTGGAGCCGCCCTCCGAGGCGATCCGCACCACCCGCTGGGCGTCCTCGGGGAGCGCCTCGACCCGCACCAGCAGCAGATCGCGCAACGGGTCGCTCAGCCCGTGCAGACACCCCTCGGCGAGGCTGCGGGCCAGCTCCTCGACGAAGAAGGCGTTGCCCTCGGAGCGCTTGAAGACCCGGTCGACGGTGGCCTCTTCGGGGTCGCTGCCGTTGATCCCCGCTATCTGGGAGCGGACCTCGTCCCTGTTGAAGCGGGCCAGCTCGACCCGTCGGACCGTCCGCATGCGGTCGATCTCGGCGAGGAAGGGGCGCAGCGGATGGCGGCGGTGGATGTCGTCGGAGCGGTACGTCGCCACCAGCAGGACGCCGGCGTCGTGCAGGGCTCTCAGGAGGTAGGCCAGCAGCTCGCGGGTGGAGCGGTCGGCCCAGTGGAGGTCCTCGATGACGATGACCAGGGTGCGGTCGGAGGCGAGTCGCTCCAGGAGCCGGGCGGTCAGCTCGAAGAGGCGGGCGCGGCCGATCTCCTCGTCGTGCGCCTCGCCCGGCGTCTCCCCCAATTCGGGCAGGATGCGGGCCAGTTCGCCCTCCTGGCCGGCGACGGCGGCGGCGAGCTCGTCCCGTAGATGCCAGTTGAGGGTGTGCAGGATCGCGGAGAACGGTGCGAAGGGCAGGCCCTCGGAGCCGATCTCGATGCAGCCGCCGAGCGCGACCAGCGCGCCCCGGGCGCGCGCGGCCTCGCTGAACTCCTCAATGAGGCGGGTCTTGCCGACCCCGGCCTCGCCCCCGATCAGCAGGGCCTGCGGCTCACCGGAGGCCGCGATACGGGCAAGCGCGTCGCCCAGCGCGGCGAGTTCGGCCGCGCGGCCGACGAACACGGGACTGACGGACCTGTTCTCCACGCTGCCGAGCATCGCACAGGAGTCTGACATTCCGGCAGGGGGCTTCGGCACGGCGGGGTTCGGCGATCCTCAGGACCTGCAGGAGGTCAGGCGGCGGCGCGGCGTACCCGCCACCGCCGGCCCCGCCTGGTGCTCACCCGCCCTTCGGGTTCGTTCTCCCCGGAGCGGGCGGCGGCGCCGCGCCCGGCGCGCAGGGCGTCGGTCGCCTCGCGGACCAGGCGCTGCCGGTCGGCCTCGCGGCGCAGCTCTTCGTAACGGACCCGCATTTCCAGCTCGGAGGTGTACACGGTGGCTCCCTTGACGGCGTGGGCTTGTTGACGTGCTCAAGCCTCGTCGCCAAGGGGGGTAAGCCACATCGGGAGGGTTCCCGATCTTTCCCTGCGGGCGGTGCTTAGAAACCCGCCCGCGCGTGCCTCAAGGCGCCGGTACCTGCCTTAGGCGCCCGGTCCGGCGCCCTTAGGGATGCTGGGCAGACTCCCGAACAGGTCGAGGTACATACCGGCGGAGATCAGGATCCCCAGCACGGCGAGCGCCAGTCCGGCCCAGGCGACGGCGCGTACCCAGGGTGCGCGGGGGCGGGTCAGCACCACTGCGGCCACGATCGCGGCGAGCACCGCGAAGACGCCGTTGACCAGGGCTGTGGTGTGCCACGGAGTGCCGTACATGGTGGCGATCTGGTCGGTGGCCTTGCCCGTCTGGAGCTTGATCTGGCCCAGTAGGGTCTGCCGCTCGGCCATCAGCGTGCCGAGCCAGGTGCCGGTGACGGACGCCAGGCCGAGCCCGGCGGCGACGACGGCACCGGCACCGGCGGCGACCCCGGTGGCGGGCGGTGCGGCGGCGGTGTTCTCGCCGGCCTCGCCGGAGCCGTCCTCGCCGTTGTCGTCATCCTGCCCGGCGGCGACCGCCTCGTCGGCGGCCTCGGGCTCCGCGCTCCCGGCCTCGGCGCTCCCGGTCTCCGGGCTCGCCGCCTTCTCCTCCTCCGTGGCGGCGGCCTGCGCCGGCACGGTCTCGTCGTCGGTTCGCTTCTCGGTCGTCCTGGTCGTTCCCATGGGCGCGACCGTAGGTGCCGTGTCTGAGAGGGAGATGAGAGAGCGCGGTGAGAGCCGGGGCTCCGGTGGCCGGGAGGCAGGTGCCGAGCCGGACGGCAGCCCTGCGGCAGGTCCTACACGCCCACCAGCGGCCGTTCGCCGCCCGGCTCCGGCGCGCCGTCGCCCGGCCCCGGCGCGGCCTCGTCCGGCTCCGGCGGCGGCTCGATGCTGATCCGGGGCAGTACGCGGCCGAGCCAGGACGGCAGCCACCAGTTGGCACCGCCCAGCATGTGCATCAGCGCCGGGACCAGCAGCGTACGGAGGACGAAGGCGTCCAGCGCGACGGCGGAGGCCAGGCCGATGCCGAACATCGCGATGGTCCGGTCGCCGCTGAGGACGAAGGCCGCGAACACCGCGATCATGATGACCGCCGCCGAATTGATCACCCGGCTGGTCTCGGCGAGGCCGACCCGTACCGCGCGGCGGTTGTCGCGCGTGAGCTGCCACTCCTCGTACATCCGCGACACCAGGAACACCTGGTAGTCCATGGACAGCCCGAACAGCACCGACACCATGATCACCGGCAGGAACGGCTCGATCGGCCCGGCGCTGCCCAGGCCCAGCAGCTCGCTGCCCCACCCCCACTGGAAGATCGCGACGACGATGCCGAAGGACGAGGCGACGGCCGCGACGTTCATCAGCGCGGCCTTGAGGGGTATGCCGATGCTGCGGAAGGCGAGCAGCAGCAAAAGCGAGCCGAGCGCCACGACCACGCCGATGAACAGCGGCAGCTTGCCGACGATGACGGACGCGAAGTCGTCATAGCTCGCGGTGATGCCGCCGACCTGCACCCGCATGGTGGTCCCGTCGGCGGCCTTGGGAAGCACGTCCGTACGCAGCCGCTCCACCAGGTCGGAGGTCTGCCGGGACTGCGGTGAGCTGTCCGGTACGACGGTGATCAGCCCGGTGCTCCGGCTCCCGTCGAACTGCGGGCGGCTGACCTCGGCGACGCCGGGCGTGCTGCGCAGCTGACGCGGCAGCTTGTCGAAGGCGATCCGGTCCTTGGGGCTGTCGAGCGCGCCGACGAGGGTCAGCGGCCCGTTGAACCCGGGCCCGAAGCCGCTGCCGTGGCCGTCCCCCGGCCCGCCTCGCGCCAGCAGGTCGTACGCCTTGCGGGTCGTGGACGTGGCCGGGTTGTTGCCCTGGTCGGAGGTGCCCAGGTGGAGCCCGAAGGCGGGCAGTGCGAGGGTGAGCATCACGCCGGCCGCGGTCACGCCCAGCAGCTTGGGGTGCCGCTCGACGAAGCCGGCCCAGCGGGCGGCGATACCGGCGCGCCGCTCGGGCCGCGGCCCCTCCTCGGCCAGCCGCCGCCGCTCCCGCCGGCCGAGCACCCGCATCCCGATCAGCCCGAGCAGCGCCGGCAGCAGCGTCACGGACGCGGCCACGGTCAGGACGACGGTGAGCGAGGCGGCCAGTGCGACGCCGTTGAGGAAGTTCAGCCGCAGCATCAGCATGCCGAGCAGCGCGATACAGACCGTGGCCCCGGCGAAGACGACCGCGCGCCCGGATACACAGACGGCGCGCTCGGCGGCTTGCTGGACCGACATCCCCGCCCGTAGGCCCTTGCGGTGCCGGGTGACGATGAACAGCGCATAGTCGATGCCGACGCCGAGGCCGATCAGGCTGCCGAGCATCGGGGCGAAGTCGGCGACGGTCATGGCGTGGCTGAGCAACGTGGTGCCGGCCGAGGCGGTGCCGACGGCGGCCACCGCGGTGACGATCGGCAGGAACGTCGCGGCGAGCGAGCCGAAGGCGAGGAAGAGCACCACGGCCGCGGCGCCGATCCCGATGATCTCCGGGAGCTGGGCCCGCGGCGCCTCGGTGAGCGCGATGCCGGCGCCGCCCAGCTCGACCTGGAGGCCGTCGCCGGCCGCGGCCTGCGCGGTGTCGACGATCCGCTGGACCTCGGCCGCCTCCAGTTCGTCGGCGGGCCGGTCGAAGACGAGCCAGGCGTAGGCGGTGTGCCCGTCCTCGCTGATCTGGCGCGCGCCGTGCGCACCGTCGCCGCGGCCGCCGGAGGGGCCGCGCACCTCGGAGACACCGGGCAGCTCGGCGACCTTCTCCATGGTCTGCCGCATGGTCTTCTCGACCGCGCCGGAGCGCACCGTTCCGCGGTCGGTGTGCCACACGATGGTGTCGCTGTCCCCGGACCGGTCCGGGAACGCCTTCGCCATCAGGGCGCCGGCCCGCCCGGATTCGGTCCCGGGGACCTCGTAGTCGTTCGAGTACGCGGACCCGGTGACGCCCGCGGCGACGGCGACACCCGCGAAGGCGGCGAGCCAGAGAACGATCACCACGATGCGGCGCCTGAGACACCACCGAGCAAGAGCGGTCACGGACCTCGACTGCTTCCCGGGTTGTGCGTCGATAACTCCCGGGTGCGGGTGGTGCCGAGCGCGGATGTACGGGGACGGGCGGATGCGCCGCCAACCGGTCGGGCGAGCGGCGGCCCCCTGACAGAGCAGGTTGACACCCCGAAGAGATCCTTTGCGTTCTTTGTGGAATTCCCCACAAAGAACCGGGATGCGGGGACTCGTCCCGCGCCGCTCCCGCGCCGTGCGCGCCCCGTCCCGTCCGCCCCCTTGACCGGCACATTGGTCTGAACCATTCTGTGCCACAGGGCCGGATCGGCCCTGGCGGCGGTGGCCACCGTCTCGCACAGTTCCCGGGTTTCCCCTTCGGCACTGGAGACAGCCATGCCTGGCACCGCGCGCATCAGACCGTCCCGCCACAGATGCCTGCTCACCACGCTCCTCGCGGTCGTGGCCGCCGCCGCGGCGAGCACGACCGCCTGGGCCGCCCCCGCCCCCTCCCCCACCGGGTCCGCCACCGCGTCCGCCGCCGCCGACGTCAACGTCGCCAGGAACGCCGGCTACGAATCCGGCCTCAGCGGCTGGACCTGCTCGGCGGGCAGCGGCAGCACCGTGACCTCCCCCGTCCACAGCGGCGCCGCCGCCCTCAAGGGCGCCCCCACCGCCTCGGACAACGCCGCCTGCTCCCAGACCGTCGCCGTCAAGCCCAACGCGACGTACAAGCTCAGCGCGTACGTCCAGGGTTCCTACGTCTACCTGGGCGCCTCGGGCACCGGTACCACGGACGTCTCCACCTGGACGCCGTCCGCCACGGGGTGGCAGGAACTCGCGACCACCTTCACCACCGGCCCCAGCACCACCTCCGTCACCGTCTACACCCACGGCTGGTACGGACAACCCGCCTACCTCGCCGATGACTTCAGCGTCCTGGGACCTGACGGCGGAGGCGGCACCGACCCCGGCCCCGAGGTCCCCGCCGCCCCCGGCGGCCTGACCGCCGGCGCCGTGACCGCGTCCTCCGTCGCCCTGTCCTGGAACCCGGTACCCGGCGCGACCGGCTACACGGTCTACCGCGACGGCGCCAAGGATCGTACGGCGAGCGGGACTTCGGCGACGGTCAGCGGCCTGAGCCCCTCGACCGCCTACCGCTTCCGACTCTCCGCCACCAACGCCGCCGGAGAGTCGGCCCGCTCCGCGGAGGTCACGGCCACCACCGCGCCCTCCGGTGGCGGCACCGACCCCACCGTCCCCAAGCACGCGGTCACCGGCTACTGGCAGAACTTCAACAACGGCGCCACGGTCCAGAAGATCAGCGACGTCCCCGGCCAGTACGACATCATCGCGGTCGCCTTCGCCGACGCCACCACCACGCCCGGCGCCGTCACCTTCCACCTCGACTCGGCGGGCCTGGGCGGCTACACCGTCGAGCAGTTCAAGGCCGACATCAAGGCCAAGCAGGCCGCCGGCAAGTCGGTGATCATCTCCGTCGGCGGCGAGAAGGGCACGGTGTCCGTCAACGACGCGGCCTCGGCGGCCAACTTCGCCAACAGCGTCCACGCCCTGATGCAGCAATACGGCTTCGACGGCGTCGACATCGACCTCGAAAACGGCCTCAACCCCACCTACATGACGCAGGCGCTGCGCTCGCTCTCCCAGCAGGCGGGCGGCAGGCTCGTGCTCACCATGGCGCCGCAGACCATCGACATGCAGTCCACGTCGGGCGGCTACTTCCAGACCGCGCTGAACGTCAAGGACATCCTCACGGTCGTCAACATGCAGTACTACAACAGCGGTTCCATGCTCGGCTGCGACGGCAAGGTCTACTCCCAGGGCAGCGTCGACTTCCTCACCGCGCTCGCCTGCATCCAGCTCGAAGGCGGGCTGGACCCCTCGCAGGTCGGCCTGGGCCTGCCCGCGTCCACCCGCGGCGCGGGCAGCGGCTACGTCGCCCCGAGCGTCGTGAACGCCGCCCTGGACTGCCTCACCAAGGGCACCGGCTGCAGCTCGTTCAAGCCGGCGAAGACCTACCCCGGCCTACGGGGCGCCATGACCTGGTCCACCAACTGGGACGCGGCGAACGGCAACGCGTGGTCGTCGACGGTGGGGCCGCACGTGCACGGACTGCCGTAACCCGCGCCGTCCACGCGGAACTCACACCAGACGATTTTCCCGGGTACACGCTCGCCGACGCCCCACGCGTCGGCGAGCGCGGCCACCAGCAGCAGCCCACGCCCGGATTCGGCCTCCGTGTCGCCGGGACCCGTACGCGGCACCCTGGGCTCGCCATCCCCGCTGTCGTGCACCTCGACGCGCAGCAGCCCGTCCGTTGCCCCCCTCGCCAGCCACAGCCGGTAACCACGCCCCGGCGGGACACCGTGCAGCAGGGCGTTCGTGGCCAGTTCGCTCACGCAGAGCACGATGTCGTCCGCCCGCCGCCTCAGGCCCCAGTCCGCCAGTGCGGTACGGGCGAACTCCCTGGCCAGCGGCACGGAACGGCGCTCGCGAAGGAAGAGGACCGAGCGGGTACAGAGAGCCTGGATCTCCTTGTGCATGACGCCACTGTCACACCCCGTGATTACGCTGAGCCACAGCGTGAACTCGTACAGATTCGGTGTACGACTTCACGCCGCATCAGACAGTCACGACGGGGGGAAGGCAAGCCGCATGCACCCGGTGAACAAACCGAAGAGGATCACGTCCTGGCATGTGATCGGAGCCCAGCTGAGCCACTTCCGGCGGGCCGCCCGCATGACGCAACCAGCGCTGGCCGAGGCAGTGGGTCTGCATGAGGACACCATCGGCTCGATCGAGCAGGGTCGCAGGGCACTGAAGATCGACCTGGCCGAGACGTTCGACGAAATCCTCGACACCAAGGGCGCGTTGGCGGTCGCGGTGAGGAAGGTGCCGGCGCGGGAGAAGCTGCCGGCGTTCGTGCAGAACCTGGTCGAGCACGAGGAGGAGGCACTGACGTTGCTCTCGTACCAGAACCAGGTGGTGCCTGGCCTGCTGCAGACCGAGCCGTACGCACGAGCGGTCTTCGACTGCCTCTATCCGCCCCTCGACGAGGACCAGGCCGACGACTGGGTCTCCGCGCGCCTCGACCGGCAGAAGCTACTGGAGCGCAAGAAGCCGAGGCCCATGCTCAACTTCATCCTGGAGGAGGTGGTGCTCCACCGACCGATCGGCGGGCCGGACACCCTGCGCGAGCAGATCCGCCATCTCCGACGCTGTACTGAACTGCCGTTCCTGGGGCTACAGGTGATGCCGACCGACCGAGCTGCTCATGCCGCGCTGGATGGTCCGCTCGTGCTGCTGGAGACCCCCGGTCACGATCACCTCGCCTACATCGAGGCGCAACGAATCAGCTTCCTGGTCGACGATCCGGGCGAGGTCAGTGTGTATCAGCAGGTGTATGGGATGCTGCGGTCGCAGGCCCTCACCCCTGAGGAGAGCAAGGGCCTGCTGGACGACTTGCTAGGAGAGTCATGACCAGCACAGCAGCCCAGTCCTTCTCCAGCGGCCTTACCTGGTTCAAGTCCAGCTACAGCGGCAGCGCAGGTGGCGACTGCATCGAAGTCGCCACCTGCTCCTCCCCCCGCCCCACCATCCACATCCGAGACTCCAAAAACCCCCAGGGGCCGATGCTCACGCTCAGCACCGGCGCTTGGGCCGCGTTCCTCGCGGAGGTCGTGACGGACGTCGCCTGTTAGGCGGAGGGCAGCAGCACCGGGGCCAGTTCCCGGAGTTGGTCCAAGAAGAGCTCGTGGCCTGCCTGGGTGTGGTGGCTGTCGCCTTCGCCGGGAGTTGGCTCTTCGCCTCGTAAGCCGACGAAAAGCGGCCGCCCTTCCGCAGAAGGACGGCCGCTCGGCGATGCCGGTATCAGTGGTGCGTCAGCCCTCGACGCCCAGCTTCTCCAGGATCAGTTCGCGCACCCGGGCCGCGTCCGCCTGGCCGCGCGTGGCCTTCATGACCGCGCCGACCAGAGCGCCGGCCGCGGCCACCTTGCCGCCGCGGATCTTGTCGGCGATGGCGGCGTTGGCGGCGATCGCCTCCTCGACGGCGGTGCCCAGGGCGCCCTCGTCGGAGACGACCTTCAGGCCGCGCTTGTCGACGACCTCGTCCGGGGTGCCCTCGCCCGCGAGGACGCCCTCGATGACCTGACGGGCCAGCTTGTCGTTCAGGTCTCCCTTGGCGACCAGCTCGGCGACCCGGGCGACCTGCTCGGGAGTGATCGCCAGGGCGGCCGGCTCGACGCCGTCCTCGTTGGCGCGGCGGGCCAGCTCGCCCATCCACCACTTGCGGGCCGCGGCGGCGTCCGCGCCGGCCTCGACGGTGGCGACGATCAGATCGACCGCGCCCGCGTTGAGGATCGACTGCATGTCGTGCTCGCTGATGCCCCACTCCTCGCGGAGGCGGTTGCGGCGCACCCGCGGCAGCTCGGGCAGCTGACCGCGCAGCTCCTCGACCCACTCGCGGGAGGGGGCCACCGGCACCAGGTCCGGCTCGGGGAAGTAGCGGTAGTCCTCGGCCTCTTCCTTGATCCGGCCGGAGGTCGTGGAGCCGTCCTCCTCGTGGAAGTGCCGGGTCTCCTGGACGATCGTGCCGCCGGACGACAGCACCGCGGCGTGACGCTGGATCTCGAAGCGAGCGGCGCGCTCCACGGAGCGCAGGGAGTTGACGTTCTTGGTCTCCGAGCGGGTACCGAACTTCTGCGTGCCGTGGGGGCGCAGCGAGAGGTTCACGTCGCAGCGCATCTGGCCCTGCTCCATACGGGCTTCGGAGACGCCCAGCGCCTTGATGAGCTCGCGCAGCTCGGCGACGTACGCCTTGGCGACCTCGGGGGCCCGCTCGCCCGCGCCCTCGATGGGCTTGGTGACGATCTCGATGAGCGGGATGCCGGCGCGGTTGTAGTCCAGGAGGGAGTGCCGGGCGCCGTGGATGCGGCCGGTCGCCCCGCCGATGTGAGTGGACTTGCCGGTGTCCTCCTCCATGTGGGCGCGCTCGATGTGCACCCGGAAGATCTCGCCGTCCTCCAGCTGTACGTCGAGGTAGCCGTCGAAGGCGATCGGCTCGTCGTACTGGGAGGTCTGGAAGTTCTTCGGCATGTCCGGATAGAAGTAGTTCTTCCGGGCGAAACGGCACCATTCGGCGATGGTGCAGTTCAGGGCCAGGCCGATCTTGACGGCGGACTCGACGCCGGTCGCGTTGACGACGGGCAGCGAGCCGGGCAGGCCCAGGCAGGTGGGGCAGGTCTGCGAGTTGGGCTCCGCGCCCAGGGTGGTGGAGCACCCGCAGAACATCTTGGTCTTGGTGCCGAGTTCGACGTGTACCTCAAGCCCCATGACGGGGTCGTAGGCGGCCAGCGCGTCCTCGTACGACACCAGGTCGGTGACAGTCACGGTGAAACTAACCTCTCAGGTCCGGCGCCGGGTCAGTCCGCGAGGACGTCGTCGTCGCCAAGACGGCGCAGTTCGCGGATGAGCAGGGCGACGCCGGTGACGATGGCGGCGGCGGAGACGACGGCGTCGATCATCTGGAGCGTGTCCTGCTCCGTCTTGGCCTTCTTCGCCTGCTTGACGACGCTCACCGCGCCGAACAGCGTGGTGCCGATGGACAGATACGTACCGGGCTTGGACTTCTTGAAGCCCTTGGCCTTGGCCAGCTTTCCACTCACAGTGCGGGTGCCTCCTCGAGCAGCGGGTGGCCCCAGCGCCCGGTGAACGCGGCCTCGACCGCGGCACCGACCTTGTAGAGCCGGTCGTCCTTCATGGCAGGGGCAATGATCTGGAGACCCACCGGCAGCCCGTCCTCGGGGGCCAGGCCGCAGGGCAGCGACATGGCCGCGTTGCCCGCGAGGTTGGTGGGGATCGTGCACAGGTCGGCGAGGTACATCGCCATCGGGTCGTCGGCCCGCTCGCCGATCGGGAAGGCGGTGGTCGGCGTCGTCGGCGAGACGATCACGTCGACCTGCTCGAAGGCCTTCTCGAAGTCGCGGGTGATCAGCGTCCGCACCTTCTGGGCGGAGCCGTAGTACGCGTCGTAGTAGCCGGAGCTGAGCGCGTACGTACCGAGCATGATCCGGCGCTTGACCTCGGGGCCGAAACCGGCCTCACGGGTCAGCGCGGTGACCTCCTCGGCCGACTTCGTGCCGTCGTCGCCGACCCGCAGGCCGTAGCGCATGGCGTCGAAGCGGGCCAGGTTGGAGGAGCACTCGGACGGCGCGATCAGGTAGTACGCCGACAGCGCGAGGTCGAAGGACGGGCAGTCCAGCTCGACGATCTCGGCGCCCAGCTCCTTCAGCAGCTCGACCGACTCGTCGAACCGCTGGATGACGCCGGCCTGGTAGCCCTCGCCGCGGAACTGCTTGACGACGCCGACCCGCATGCCCTCGACGCTGCCGTTGCGCGCGGCCTCGACGACCGGCGGTACGGGCGCGTCGATGGACGTGGAGTCGAGCGGGTCGTGGCCCGCGATGGCCTCGTGGAGCAGCGCGGCGTCCAGGACCGTACGGGCGCACGGGCCGCCCTGGTCCAGGGAGGAGGAGAAGGCGACCATGCCGTAGCGGGAGACGCCGCCGTAGGTGGGCTTGACGCCGACCGTGCCGGTGACGGCGGCGGGCTGGCGGATGGAGCCGCCGGTGTCCGTGCCGATGGCCAGCGGGGCCTGGAAGGCGGCGAGCGCGGCGGCGGAGCCGCCACCCGAACCGCCGGGGATCTTGGTCAGGTCCCAGGGGTTGCCGGTCGGCCCGTAGGCGCTGTTCTCGGTCGAGGACCCCATGGCGAACTCGTCCATGTTGGTCTTGCCGAGGATGACGACGTCGGCGGCCTTGAGCTTCTTGGTGAGCGTCGCGTCGTACGGCGGGAGCCAGCCTTCAAGGATCTTGGAGCCGACGGTGGTGGGAATGCCCTCCGTCGTGAAGATGTCCTTGAGCGCGAGCGGGACGCCGGCCAGCGGGCCGAGCTTCTCGCCACGGGCGCGCTTGTCGTCCACGGCGCGGGCCTGGGCGAGCGCGCCCTCGCGGTCGACGTGCAGGAAGGCGTTCACCTTCTCGTCGACGGCCTCGATGCGCGCCAGGTGGGCCTCGGTCACCTCGACGGCGGTGAGCTCGCCGGCGGCGATCTTCGCCGCGATCTCGGCGGCGGTGAGCTTGATCAGGTCTGCCATGTCGGTCACTCCTCCCCCAGGATCTGCGGCACCTTGAAACGCTGCTGCTCCTGGGCCGGGGCGCCGGAGAGCGCCTGCTCGGGAGCGAGCGACGGACGGACCTCGTCCGGCCGCATGACATTGGTCAGGGGCAGCGGGTGGGAGGTCGGCGGTACGTCTTGGTCGGCGACCTCGGAGACGCGGGCGACCGCGCCGATGATGTCGTCGAGCTGTCCGGCGAAGTGGTCGAGCTCTTCGTCCTGCAGCTCCAGACGTGCCAGCCGGGCGAGGTGAGCGACCTCCTCGCGCGTGATGCCAGGCATGCAGCGATCCTCTGGTGTTCTTGGCGGAGTGTTCCGGGCGGAGTGTCCGGCGGAGTCTTCTGGGCGAATGCTCCGGTGAACTTTTCCGGCCCAATCCTATGGCGTACGGCAGAGCTGCCGCGAAACCCTTTCGCCGGGGCGCCGCCCATGAGGCGGGCGCGCCCCGGTGTCGCACCGGTTACGGGGCCTCGGAGGCCGGGGGGCGGGGGCCTCCGGACGTGTCGTCTTCGTTGCCTTCGTCGCCCTGTTCGGGCTCTGCGGGCTCTGCGGGCTCTGCGGGCTCTGCGGGCTCTGCGGGCTCTGCGGGCTGGTCACGTTCGGCGGTGGCTTCGCCGGCGTCATGATCGTCGGCGTCGTGATCGTCGGCGCCGTCGCCTGTGTCGGTCTGGTCGTTCTCGTCGCTGGGGTCGCTGTCGGAGCGGGGACACGGGACGGCCGGTGGCCGGGTCAGTTCAAGACCTGTCCCGAAGGGCGCTCGGCTGCCTTCTCCGCCGCCAGGGCGGCCGTCTCCGACTCGCGATGCCAGCCGTGCTCGCCGCGGGCCCTCAGCCAGGCCGTGGTCTCGTCCGGTGGCATCGCCGCCGCCACCAGCCAGCCCTGTACGGCGTCGCAGCCGAGGTCGCGCAGGCGCTCCCAGGTCTCGTCGTCCTCGACGCCCTCGGCGACGACCAGGAGGCCGAGGGAGTGGGCGAGGTCCAGGGTGCAGCGGACGATCTCGGCGTCCTCCGTGTCGACGGCGAGCCGGGCGACGAAGGAGCGGTCGATCTTCAGCTCGCTGACCGGGAGGCGCCGCAGGTGGACCAGCGAGGAGTAGCCGGTGCCGAAGTCGTCGAGGGACATCTTCACCCCGTGGGCGGTGAGCCCGGCGAGGGTGTCGGCGGCCCGCTGCGGGTCCTCCAGGAGGACATGCTCGGTTATCTCCAGTTGGAGGGCGCCTGGTGGGACCCGATGTCGGGCGAGCCGGGCGGCGACCGCGCCGGCGAAGCCCGGGGAGTGCACATCGCGGGGGGAGACGTTGACCGCGACCGGCACCTCCAGGCCCATCGCGCGCCAGCGCGCCACCTGGGCGAGCGCGGTCTCCAGGACGTACTCCGTCAGTCTGGGCATCAGCCCGGAGGACTCGGCGATGGCGATGAACTCGTCCGGTGGGACCCGGCCGCGGTCCGGGTGCACCCAGCGGACCAGCGCCTCCAGCCCGGCGACGTGCCCGTCGAAGCCCACCTTGGGCTGGTAGTGCAGCTCGACGTCGCCGGCGTCCAGGGCACGGCGCAGATCGCCCAGCAGGCCGAGCCGGTCGGGGGTGTTTCCGTCCCGCTTGGCCTCGTAGAGCTCGACGCCGCTGCGGTCGCGCTTGGCCTGGTACATCGCCACGTCGGCGCGGCGCAGCAGCCCCTCGGCGTCGAGGGCGTGGTCGGGGAAGACGGCGACCCCCGCGCTGGCTTCGAGCACGAGGGTCAGTCCGTCGAGGTCCAGCGGGGACCCGAGGGCGGCGACGAGGTTGCGGGCCACCCGCTGGGAGCTGGTGAGGGAGTCGGTGGTGGGCAGCAGGACGGCGAACTCGTCGCCACCGAGCCGGGCCGCCTCGGCGCCGCGCGGGAGGGCGTGCCGCAGCCGGTCGGCGATCTGCAGCAGCAGGCGGTCGCCGGCGAGGTGGCCGAGGGTGTCGTTGACCGACCGGAAGCGGTCCAGGTCGATCAGGACCAGGGCCGAGCGGACGCCCACCCGCTCGGCCTCGTCCAGCGCGGTCCAGGTGCGCTCCAGCAGCCACTGGCGGTTGGGCAGGCCCGTGAGCGGATCGCGCAGCTGCTCCTCGGCGCGGGCGCGGGCTATCCAGAGGGTGGAGTCCAGCGCGATGAGCGGGACCGCGAACAGCGGCAGCAGCAGGGGGGCGTGGACGGCGCAGACGGCGATCAGCGGGGAGATGCCGAGGAGCGCGATGCCGACCAGTGCCTGGCGCACGACGGCCGTGCGGGGGATCGCCGGCAGCGTTCCGCTGCGGGGGGCGAGGCTGATCCACAACAGGGCGCGGCTGACGAGCAGATAGCCGGCGGCGGTGACGAGGACTTCGGGGAGTACGGCCAGGTCCCAGGCCTTGGGGCTCCAGGGCTGGCGGACGCTGGAGACCACGCCGAAGGCGGCCAGGCCGAGGGCCGCGGCGCCGATGCCGAGGATGTCCACGGCGCCGTGCACCACGGCCTGTCGCCAGCGGTGCCGCCGGGCGGCGCCGACGAGGACGACGACGGAGAGGCTGACGAGGGTGGCCGGCACCCAGCCGTACAGCAGCAGGACGGCGAGGGCGAGCGCGGCGCCGGAGCCCGTGCCGCCCCACCAGCGGTCCCGGCCGAGCGCGACCAGATGGCCGACGATGATGCCCGTGAGGATCGCCAGCGACCAGCCCACCGAGCCGGCGGGGAACAGCGCGTCACCTTTGCCGAGAGTCCAGATCACGCCCGTGCCGAGCGCGAGGCCCGCCACGATGACGATGGTCGCGGGCAGCGCGGGCACGACGAGCCGCCGGAGCCGCGACGCCGGAGCGGCGCTGTCGGTCGGTTTCATTCCGATCCCTCTCACAGCCGGCTGAGCCCGCGCCACGGCAGGCGCACCCCACCAGGTTAGGCCGCGGAAGGCCGCCGCGGGCAGCGATCGGCGACGGTTGCCCGAATGCGACCCGGCGTCCGGGATCAATCTGGTATGCGCTGATGGGGTGACACCTCACTCCTCCTCAGGCGGAGTGACGGCTACCGCTCGTGCCGCGTCGGGACCCTGTTCCAGCAGCACCGCAAAGCCGTCATCGTCCAGTACCGGGACCTTCAACTGCATGGCCTTGTCGTACTTCGAGCCGGGGTTGTCGCCCACTACTACGAAACCGGTCTTCTTCGAAACGGAACCGGTCACCTTCGCTCCGAGGTTCTGGAGGGCCTCTTTCGCGCCATCTCTGGTGTGTGACTGAAGTGTGCCCGTTACGACGACGGTGACGCCTTCCAGCGGGCGCGGGCCCTCCTCACCCGTCTGTTCCTCCTCCATCCGGACACCGGCGGCCCGCCACTTCTCGATGATCTGCTGATGCCATTCCTCGGCGAACCACTGCTTCAGCGAGGCGGCGATCGTGGCCCCGACGCCGTCGACCGCGGCCAGTTCCGTCTCGTCCGCCTCCCGGATGCGGTCGATGGAGCGGAACTCCCGCGCCAGCGCCTCGGCCGCCACCGGACCCACATGCCGGATCGACAGGCCGGTCAGGATGCGTGCCAGCGGGCGCTGCTTGGCGGCCTGGATGTTCTCCAGCATGGCCAGGGCGTTCTTCTTCGGCTCGCCCTTTTGGTTGGCGAAGAACGTGACGACCTTCTCCTCGCCGGTCTTCGGATCGCGCTTGGGCAGACCGGAGTCGGGGTCGAGGACATAGGACTTGATGGGCAGCAACTGCTCGATAGAAAGGCCGAAAAGATCGCCTTCGTCCTTCAGCGGCGGCTCCGCGGGCTCCAGCGGCTGGCTGAGCGCCGTGGCCGCGACATAGCCGAAGTTCTCGATGTCCAGGCACTTGCGGCCGGCGAGATAGAACAGCCGCTCGCGGATCTGCGCAGGGCAGGAACGGGCGTTGGGGCAGCGCAGGTCGATATCGCCTTCCTTGGCCGGCTGCAGCGCCGTCCCGCACTCGGGGCACTCGGCCGGCATCACGAACTCCCGCTCGCTGCCGTCCCGCAGATCGACGACCGGCCCCAGGATCTCGGGGATGACGTCGCCTGCCTTGCGGATCACGACGGTGTCCCCGATGAGCACGCCCTTGGCCTTGACCACGTCCTGGTTGTGCAGGGTCGCGAACTCCACCTCGGAACCGGCCACGGTCACCGGCGCGACCACGGCGTACGGCGTGACCCGGCCCGTACGGCCGACGCCGACGCGGATGTCGACCAGCTTGGTGTTGACCTCCTCCGGCGGGTACTTCCAGGCGATCGCCCAGCGCGGCGCCCGGGAGGTGGAGCCCAGCCTGCCCTGCAGCCGGATCTCGTCCAGCTTGACGACCACACCGTCGATCTCGTGCTCGACGGCCGTACGGCGGGTCTCGGGGTCGCCGTAGTGGGTGATGAACTCGCGGACCTCCGCCAGGGAGTCCACGACCCTGTTGTGGGTGGCCGTCGGCAGGCCCCACTCCTTGAGCAGGTCGTACGCCTGCGACAGGCGGTCGATCTCCAGGCCGTCGCGGGCGCCGAGGCCGTGGACGACCATGTGCAGCGGCCGGGTGGCGGTGACCTTGGGGTCCTTCTGGCGCAGCGAACCGGCCGCGGCGTTACGGGGGTTGGCGAACGGGGGCTTGCCGTCGGCCACCAGCCGCTCGTTGAGTTCGAGGAACTTCTCCATCGGGAAGTAGACCTCGCCGCGCACCTCGACCAGATCGGGGATCCGGTCGCCCTTGAGGCGGTGCGGGATCTCGGCGATCGTCCGGACGTTGGGGGTGATGTCCTCGCCCGTACGGCCGTCGCCCCGGGTGGCCGCCCGGGTCAGCCGGCCGTGCTCGTAGGTGAGGTTGACGGCGAGACCGTCGACCTTCAGCTCGCACAGGAAGTGGTACCCGGCGCTCTTGGGGTCACCGCCCAGCTCGCCGGCGAGGCGCTCGGCCCAGGCCGCCAACTCCTCGTCGTCGAAGGCGTTGTCAAGCGAGAGCATCCGCTCGCGGTGCTCGACCTCGGTGAACTCCGTGGCATAGGCGCCGGCGACCTTCTGGGTCGGGGAATCCGGGGTGCGCAGCTCCGGGTGCTCGTCCTCCAGGGCCTGGAGGGAGCGCAGCAGCGTGTCGAACTCCGCATCGCTGACGATGGGGGCGTCCTTCACGTAGTACCGGAAGCGGTGCTCCTCGATCTGCTCAGCGAGCTGCGCGTGCTTCTCCCGCGCCGCTGCGGGCACCTTGGACTCCGCTGCGTGCTGTTCGCCAGCCACTGTCTTGTCCTCCCGTGGTCCTTGAGTGCGGTCACTCAGGGTTGTCTGCGAGTGATCTCGCCGCCCGGACGCAGTGGGCGAGGGCGGAGCGGGCATATGCGGGCGAAGCACCCGCGAGTCCGCACGACGGGGTGACGACCACGGACTCGCCGAGAATCCCTGGTGCCAGCCCCAGCCTGCGCCACAGCGTCCTGACACCCATGACGCTACCGGCAGGGTCTGACAATCGGCCGTCCACGCCCGGCACCACGCCCGCGAACAGCGTCGTCCCGCCCTCGACGGCCTCGCCGATCGTCTCTTCCTCACGCTCGGTGAGCAGTGCGAAATCGAACGAGATGCCCGTGACACCCGCCCGCCGCAGCAGCCCGAACGGCACCTCGGGCGCGCAGGAGTGGACGACCACGGGCCCGCCGTCCGCGACCGCGACAAGATCGCGCAGCGCGTCCTCGACGACCGCCCGGTCCACGGCCCGGTGGGTGCGGTAGCCGCTCGCGGACTTCACCCTCCCCTGGAGCACGGCCGTCAGCGACGGCTCGTCGAGCTGCAGCACCAGGTCCGCACCCGGCACCCGTCGCCGTACGTCCGCGAGATGGCCGCGCAGCCCCTCGGCCAGCGACGCCGCGAGATCACGGCAGGCGCCGGGGTCGCTCAGGGCCGCCTCGCCGTTGCGCAGTTCCAGGGCGGTGGCCAGCGTCCAGGGCCCGACCGCCGAGACCTTCAGCGGCCCCTGGTACCCCTGGGTGAACTCCTCCAGGGCGTCGAGGTCCTCACCGAGCCAGGAGCGGGCGCGCCGGGTGTCGCGGCCCGGCCGGTCGCTGATCCGCCAGCCGCTGGGCTCCACATGGCCGTAGACCTCGACGAGCAGCCCGAGGGTCCGCCCGATCATGTCGGCGCCGGGCCCCCGCGCCGGGAGCTCCGGCAAATACGGGAAGGCCTCCAGCGAACCGGTGACCGTCTTCGCCGCCTCCCGCGCGTCCCCGCCCGGCATCGACCCGATCCCGGTCGCCGCGCCCGCGGCCCACTTCTGCGTGCTGTTCTCGCTCACCCAGGAAGGGTATGCGGCGGCGGGGAGGACGGCGGCACGGGTAGCGGTGCGGCCCGGTGGCCACCGGGCCGCGTCCGGGACGATCCGGACCCGCCCTCTCACCCCCGGCCGCGGACCCCCAGCCGGCCGGCCACCGCGGCGACCGCCAGCGCGAGGGCCGCCAGGGCGAAGGCGTACGTCGCGCCCTGATAGCCGGCGCCCGCCCCGGTCAGCACCGCGCCCATCCCGGCGATGCCGACCAGGGAGCCGATCTGGCGGTTGGCGTTGAGGGTGGCGCTGCCGATGTCGGCGTGTTCGCGGCCCGCGGCGGCCATCAGGACGCCGGTCATCGCCGGGGAGCTGACCCCGCTGCCGATGTTGGCGACGGCGAGGACCAGTGCGATCGCCCAGTACGGCAGGCCGGGCGCGAGGAGCAGGAAGAGCAGGAGATAGCCCGCGGCGGAGAGCGCCAGGGAAGCGGTGAGCGCGGTCCGGTTGCCGATGCGCGGCCCGATCCGGGCGTAGAGCATGTTGCCGAACGGGATGACCAGCACGGCCGGCAGCATCTGCAGCCCCGCCGCCACCGAGCTCGCGCCGCGCGCCGTCTGGAGGAAGAGGCCGAGGACGAACAGCGCCCCGTAGAAGGCGAAGTTGAACAGGAAGCCGATCAGGTTGGCCGTGGAGAAGCTGCTGTCCGCGAAGAGCGAGACCGGCAGGATCGGCGTACGGGCGGTCCGTTCACGGACGAGGAAGCCGGCCGCCGCCAGCACCGTCACCGCGAACGCCCCCAGGACGAAGGGGGCGGACCAGCCGATGTCGGGCCCCTCGATGAGCGCGTAGCTCAGCGATCCGAGGGCGAGCAGGCCCAGGACGTGGCCGCTGCCGCCGAGCGCCGAGCCACGGCCCGGGACCGCGGCGACGACCCGTCGGGTGAGCAGCAGCCCGACGATGCCGATGGGGAGGTTGACCAGGAAGATCGAGCGCCAGCCGAGGGTTCCCACCAGGAGGCCGCCGATGGTCGGCGCGAGCCCTACGGACGTGGAGACGATGGCGGACCAGAGGCCGAGGATCCTGGCCCGGCGCGCCGGCTCGGGGAAGGCGTTCATCAGCAGCGACAGCGAGCTGGGCATGAACAGGGCCGCACCCACCCCCTGTGCGAAGCGGGCCGCCACCAGGACGGCGCCGTTCGGTGCGACCGCGCCCAGGAGGGACGCGGCGGTGAACACGGCGAGCCCGACGAGGTAGATCCGGCGGGCGCCGAACCGCTTGGCCAGCGAGCCCGCGAGCAGCAGCAGTGAGGCGAAGGCCAGGACGTAGCCGTCGACGACCCAGGTGAGGCCCGACATGCTCAGTCCGAGCCGGGCCCGCAGGTCGCTCGCCGCGACGTTCATGATGCCGGTGTCCAGGCTGGCCATCACGAACCCGAGTGCCAGGACGAGGAGTTGGAGCCCTCCGCCGGGCCGCCGCCGGGCCCGGTCGGGGGTCGGTGCGGCCGGTACCTCCTGCGCGGCGCGGCGTGCAGCCGCCTTCTGAACGATCATGCATTTAGTTAAAGCTGTAGCTATCGCCGCGAGCAATGATTACAGCTATAACTTTACTGAAAGCATACGGAACCGCGGGCAGCGCACCACGGACGGCCGGCCCGCCGGGCTCAGGACGTACGCAGGACTCAGGACGTACGCAGGGCTCAGGACGTACGCAGGAATCTGCCGCCCCGCCCGAGGGCCCTCAGCCCCGTCCCAGGCCGCTCAGCCCCTCCCCAGGGCCTTCAACAGGTCGTCGCGCAGCGCGGCCCGCTCCTCGTGCGAGAGATGGTCCAACGGCGACGCGGTCCCCATCCTGCGCAGCAGATCGAGCCGCAACTCCCGCCCCGCCTCGGTCAGTACGAGCTGCTTGGCCCGCCCGTCCAACGGGTGCGGCTGCCGGACGACCATGCCCTGCTTCTCCAGTTTGGAGATGACATAGGTGACGTTCGGCGGCTCGCAGCACAGCACCCCGGCGAGCTCGCGCGCGGTCTTCGGCTCGCCGAGCTCCTCCAGCGCCTTGGCCTGCGTCGGCGTCAGGTCCAGCTCGGCGATCCGGCTGCGCTGATGGGCGTCCAGGCGGCGGCCCAGCTCCGTGACGAGCCCCCGGATCTCCCGGAACCCGCACCCCGCCGCCGCGGTCGACTTCGCTTCAGTGGTCACTCATGCAGCGTACGTCGCCGCGGCCGGGAACCACGGGGCGCCCGCGGCGGCCCGTCAGCGCGCGGTACGGGCCGCCCCCGGTGGTCGGCACGGCGTACGGGCGGCCCCGTGGTCGGTAGGGCGAACGGGCCGCCCCGAGGGGTCAGCGCCCTGGTCGCACCGACACATCGTTGATCTCCGCGTCCCGCGGCAGATCGATGGCGGTGAGGATCGCCGTGGCGACCGACTCCGGGTCGATCCAGCGCGACGGGTCGTAATCCTTGCCCTCCTGCCGGTGGGTGCTCTCCTGCATCGGCGTGGCCGTACGCCCCGGGTAGACCGAGGTCACCCGTACGCCGTTGCCGTGCTCCTCGGCCCGCAACGAGTCGGCCAGCGCCTTCAGGCCGTGCTTGCTCGCGGCGTACGCGCTCCAGTTGGCGTGCGCGTTCAGCCCCGCGCCGGAGTTGACGAAGACCACATGCCCCTGGGCGACCCGCACCAGCGGCAGCAGCAGCCGGGTCAGCTCGGCGGGCGCGACGAGGTTGGCGGAGAGCTGCCGCTGCCAGGCCTTGGCCGGCAGATCGCCGACCGCGCCCAGCTCGATGACGCCCGCGATGTGCTGAAGGGAGTCGATGCGGTCCGGCAGCGGCTGCTGCCCGAAGGCCCAGGACAGCTTCTCGGGGTTGGCGAGGTCACCCACGATCGTGCGGGCGCCGGGGAACTGCGCGGCCAGCTCCTTCGCCCGGACCGCGTTGCGTGCCAGCAGCCACAGGTCCTCCCCGCGCTCGGCGAGCCGCCGTGCGACCGCCGCTCCGATGCCCGACCCTGCGCCCGTGATCAAGTGCGTACCCATGGCGCCGATCCTAACGAGCGGCCGGCCGGAGAGCGGGTGCGCGGGGCGGCGGGCCCGGCCGGCGGCCTGCCGAGCCGGGGCGAGGACTCAGCCCTGGATGCCCGCCCGCTCCTCCAGATACGCCAGCGCGCCGACGCCGTCCGACGCGAAGAAGACCAGGTCGGTCAGCGGCAGCGGCAGGAACCCCTCCGACTCCATCCGCTGGAACTGCTCCTTCAACCCGTCGTAGAAACCGGCGGTGTTCAGCAGCACCACCGGCTTGGTGTGCATCCCGTGCTTGCGCAGCTCCAGGATCTCGGTCGCCTCGTCCAGCGTGCCCGTACCGCCGACCATGATCACGATGGCGTCGGCGCGCACCAGCATCTGCGCCTTGCGCTCGGCGAGGTCCTTGGTGACGACCATCTCATCGGCGTTCGCGCGCGCCTTGTGCGCCAGGAACTCCACGGAGACGCCGATCAGCTTCCCGCCGGCCTCCTGCACCCCGTCGGCCATGACCTTCATCAGCCCGGTGTCCGAACCGCCCCAGACCAGCGCATGCCCGCCCTTGCCGATCAGCTCGGCGAACTGTCGGGCCGGGATGACATAGCGGTCGTCGAGGTCGTTGGCGGAGCAGAAGACACAGATATTCATGCGCCTCACCTTACGAGCCGGAGCCGGAGCGCGGAGGGGGCACCGCCATCCGCCCCGAGGCGACGTCGACGTGCACGCTCCGCACCCCGGCCTGACCCGGGCCCCCTACCCCCTACGCGCCGCCCCGGTCAGATCAGCCCCTGGTCCAGCATCGCGTCCGCCACCCGCTCGAAGCCGGCGATGTTGGCGCCCGCGACGTAGTCGCCCGGCAGGCCGAAGCGCTCGGCGGTCTCGTAGCAGGTGCGGTGGATGCCGCGCATGATCGCCGCCAGTTCGCCCTCCGTACGGTCGAAGGACCACGCCTCGCGCGAGGAGTTCTGCCGCATCTCCAGCGCGCTGGTGGCGACCCCGCCCGCGTTGGCCGCCTTGCCGGGGCCGAAGGCCACACCGGCCTCCTTGAGGAGCGTCACCGCCTCCGGCGTGGTCGGCATGTTCGCGCCCTCGGAGACCGCCTTGACGCCGTTGCGGACCAGGACCCGGGCGGCGTCCGCGTCCAGCTCGTTCTGGGTGGCCGACGGCAGCGCCACATCGCAGGCGACATCCCACACCCGGCCACCGGGGACGTACGTCGCCGACACCCCGCGCCGCTCGGCGTAGGCGCTGATCCGGCCGCGCTCGACCTCCTTGATCTGCCGCAGCAGCGCCAGGTCGATGCCCTTCTCGTCGACGACATAGCCGCCCGAGTCCGAACAGGTCAGTACGTGCGCGCCCAGCGCCTGGGCCTTCTCGATGGTGTAGATCGCGACATTGCCGGATCCGGAGACCACGACCTGCTGCCCGTCCAGCTCCTCCCCGCGCTGCTTGAGCATCTCCTGGGTGAAGAGCACATTGCCGTAGCCGGTGGCCTCCGTACGGGCCTTGGAGCCGCCCCAGGCCAGGCCCTTGCCGGTGAGCACGCCGGCCTCCCAGCGGTTGGTGATCCGCCGGTACTGGCCGAAGAGATAGCCGATCTCGCGGCCACCGACGCCGATGTCGCCCGCCGGCACGTCCGTGTGCTCGCCGAGATGGCGGTGCAGCTCCGTCATGAACGACTGGCAGAACCGCATCACTTCGGCGTCCGACCTGCCGTGCGGATCGAAGTCGCTGCCGCCCTTGCCGCCACCGATGTTCAGCCCGGTCAGGGAGTTCTTGAAGATCTGCTCGAAGCCGAGGAACTTCACGATCCCCAGGTTCACGGACGCGTGGAAGCGCAGACCGCCCTTGTACGGGCCGAGCGCGCTGTTGAACTCCACCCGGAAGCCGCGGTTGACGTGAACCGCCCCGGAGTCGTCCTGCCAGGGCACCCGGAACATGATCTGCCGCTCGGGTTCACAGATCCGCTCCAGGACCTTCGCCTCGGCGAACTCGGGACGGGCGGCCAGCACCGGGGCCAGCGTCTCCAGCACCTCAAGAGCCGCCTGGTGGAACTCGGGCTCCCCGGGGTTGCGCCGGACCAGCTCGGCGTACAGGGATGCCGGTCCGGCCCGATGATCGCCGGGCTTGACCTCAGTGTGCACAGTCGACATGACTTCCGTTCCCTTCGTGGCCGAGGAAAGGCTGCCCGCAGTCCGGACCGAGACGCCCCCTCACAGGGCGTTCAACTCCTCGCGAGCCCTTGGCGTCACCGATCCACGGCTCAGCGGTCTCTGACGTCCATCGCTGCGCCGACACTATGTGTCGGCCCGGCCCGGCGGCTGTGGGATGGATGACACCTCACTGCCGTATGCCGTTTCGCCACCTCCACCGGCTCCCGCCCCTGCCCCCTCCCCTCGCCGCATGTCCGCAGGTCAGCGCACCGCCACCGCCGCACGGGCGGGAACCCGCCGGGCACACCCTGTGCGCCACCTCACAACCGCCCCCGCGCCGGCCCCGTACGCCGTCGCCCTACACCACTACGGCGCAACCCTCACAACTGCCCCGGTTTCGGCAGCAACTGCCCCTGTTTCGGCATCAGCTGTCGCCGCGCCGCCGTCGATCTCGGCCTTGACCATCTTCTCCATCGGATCGGCGCAGCTGCCCCCGGCGATGAGCATCGCCAGCAGGATGGCCGCCACGGTCAGCACCGTGCCCAGCCAGACCATCGTCTCCACCGGCACGGTGTACGCGCCGACGACCTTCAGCACGCACTCGGCCAGCAGCGCGGTCCCCCATATCGCGGAGAACCTCCGCTCCGCCCGCCGGAACCGCTCCGAGCCCGCCATCAGCCGCTCCCAGGCGGCGTTGCCCGCCTCGCTCCCCTTGGTGACCCACGGCCTGAGCCCCGCGGTCATCAGCGGCCGCTTCGTCCGCACCGAGAGCAGGACCGCGATGCCGACGACGCTGCTGACGGCGCTGTCCTTGGCCAGCATCAGGCGGGCGTCGCCGGCCACCGCGCTCATCGCCAACCCGACCACGTTGACGATCAGTATCAGCAGGGCGAGGCCGTTGACCCCGCGTCCGCCGACCAGCCCCCACGCCGTGCGCAGCGCGGGCACCACACTGCTCCAGCCCAGCGCGGCCACCGTGCTCAGCCCGAAGCCGGCACTGAGGATGTAGTACGAGGCGATCGGGATCCCCGCGTCCACGACGAGTGGCGTAAGGCTCGCCACGAGCGGGTTGACCGGCTTGACCGGCTTGCCTCCGGTGGCGGACTGATTCTGACTCACGGTGTACTCCCCCGAGTTGGACTGCGGACGGCGGCTCGCTGGTGTCTCCGTCCTCGCGACACCTACAGCTTCGTGCACGGCCCGAGGCTCCGGCAGTCCCGTCTGTCCTGCGTTCGGCATGACATTTGTCAGGTGTCGGTGCCGTCGAGGAGCGCGCCGGGGCCCGGAGTGCCGAGGTCAGCTCCGGGCGACGCGCAGCGCATCGTCGAGCGCCTCGCTGAGCCGCCGCGAGAGAAAGCGGAACTCGCGGTCCGGCACTTTCGGATCGGCGTGCATCGCTCGCGCGTGGGACAGCAATTCCTCGCCGATGGCGAGCTGCATCTCCTCGATGCTGTCGGCGAGGTCGGACACCGGGCCGCCCGCACTGTCAGTGACGAGAAAGCAGGGCCGGTCGTCCGGAGTGCTCCACGGCAGCAGCCTCATCCGCGGCGGCGCGGAGCGTTCGGTAGGCGCGGAAAGTTCGGATCCTGGCGGTTCGTTCATCATGCGGACAAGCGTCTCCGCCCGCCTCTAGCCTGACCACACGAACGACGCGACTGTGCGTCACCACGCCGCAACTGTGCGAGGTGTGCGATGCCCCACAACGACGAACCACCCGTCAGCCTGAGGATCTTCGGGAAGCAGTCCCGGTTCCTGCGCGAACAACGAGGGATGACGCGCCGCGAACTGGCCGCGCTCGTCCCGTACTCCGAGTCCCTGATCGCGATGGTCGAACGGGGAGAACGGCCACCCAAGCCGGGTTACGTCGACGCGGTGGACGCCGCCCTCGACGCGGGCGGCGTGCTGCGCGTACTGATCCCCGATGTCGCGGAGAAGCACCATCCGGTGTGGGCCGAGGAGTACGTGAAACTGCAGGCGGAGGCGTTGGCTCTGCACGCCTACTCCACGCACTTCCTGCATGGGCTGTTGCAGACGGAGGAGTATGCGCGGGCGGTGTTCCGGTGCGTGCGGCCCAGCATGGAGGACGACGAGATCGAGCGATCCGTCCAGGCGCGACTGGCGACGCAGGCGCTGCTAACCCGCAAGCCCGCCTGCCGCATGACATTCGTCCTGGAGGAGTCCGTACTTCTACGCAAGATGGGCGGACGGACCGTCTGGGAGGGTGAGCTGAGGAATCTCCTCAAGCTGTCCGAGCTGCACAACCTCCAGCTCCAGGTCATGCCGCTCACCCGCGAGACCCATGCGGGGATGGATGGCCCGATGACGCTGCTGGAGACGCCGGACCACCACACGATCGGATACGTCGCAGGCCAGCAGGGAAGCTACTTCCTCACAGAGCCGGATGACATCAGCATCATGAGCCACAGGTACGGGACAATCCGCTCTCAGGCCCTCGACGCCGAGGCGTCGCGAGCCCTCATTCAGCGTCTGCTGGCAGGAGAGGCATGAATACCGAACTGGCTTGGTTCAAGAGCAGCTACAGCGGTGGGCAGGACGAAGCCTGCATCGAAGTCGCCGTCGCTTGGCGGAAGTCCAGCTACAGCGGCAGCGAGGGCGAAGCCTGCGTCGAGGTGGCTGCCTGCCCCGGCACCGTCCACATCCGCGACTCCAAGGACACCTCGCTCCCGTCCATAGCGGTCGCCCCCGCCTCCTGGGCGTCCTTCATCGCGTATGCGCAGGTCGCACCGGAAGCCGCCTGAGCGGATACCGGCGGGGTGGTACCAGGTGCCGCCCCGCCGTCCGGCGGTGAGACGGCCGACTACCTAAAGAACCGGGGGAGAGAACCCACCTACCTACCGGCGCCCCAACTCCTCACCCCATCGGGTGACTTGGGCGCGGCAGCGTCCGAAATGCGGTTACGCTCGCCGCAGTCAGACCACCACAACAACCGCACATGGAACGGCCCTCGGCGGGACGGCAATCCCAACCCGAGGGCCTGATCACCAGGAAGAGATAGGCCTTCCCGATGACTTCAGCGCAGTCTAACGCGCCCTCGTCCGCGCCCTCGTCCGCCTCCAGCGGCGTCATTCACATCCGTAGGCGCCAGACCTCCCACTTCACCGTCCTCGCCAACCGCCTTGCGCAGCGCGCAGGTAGCGCGGTCACGGTCGGCGTCGCCGCGTACATCCTGTCCCTCCCCGATGGCGCGCCCATCACCATCACCGCCCTGTGTGCGCACTTCGCCGAGGGCAAGAAGGCCATCGCCGAGGCATTACGCGAGCTGGAGGACGAGGGCTGGCTGGAGCGCCGTATCGAGCGTGGCCCTCGCGGCCGGATCATCACGCGGACCTTTGCGTACGACCTGCCGGGAGCGGTACCGGAGGCGGAGCAAGCAGTGGCGGAGGAGGAGCAAGCGGTACCGCGTCGGGAGCCGGCCGGTATCCAGGAGGCCGAACCGGAGCCCGCGCAGGCCCCCGCCGCTCCCCCGACCCCGTCGCCGTCGCCGTCCCCGGAAGCCGCCCCCGAGGCCACCGGCCTCCTGGCCCGTCTCCGCCACCGCGACCGCCGCCTGCTCCTCTCCGAGCGGGAGATCACGGCCCTCGCCCCGGCCGTCACGGAGTGGCTCGACCGTGGCGCACCGGCGCAGGAGATCACCGCCGCCCTGACCGACGGCCTTCCGACCCGGTTCAACCGCCGCCCGGCCCGGCTCCTCGCCCACCGGCTCGCCGCCCTGCGGCCACCGGCCCGTACGGACCATCCCCCACAGCCCGACCGGCCGCCCGTCACCCCCCTCCAGAACTGCGACGGCTGCGACCGCGCCTTCCGCGCCGACCGCCCCGGGCGCTGCCGTGACTGCCGCGCCGCCTCACAGGAGGTGCGGTGTGCCGCGTGACACGCACCGCGCCACGGGAGCCGTCAGGATTCCCGGCCCTCTCCCCGCCCTGCGCTCAGCAGTCGCCGCACTCGCTCCCGCCAAGCTGCCGGAACTGGTCGAGGAGATGCAGCAGGCGTTCGACCGGGCAGACCAGGACGACAGCACAGGACCGATCCGCATGTTCTGGCGCCGCTGGGCCACCTTTGTCGCCATCGAGCGTGACCCGGCCAGAGCAGCGCGCTTCCATGCGGCGGAACGCCCGTTGCAGTCCAGCGATGTCGGAGCGGAGAGACAGGCCGCCATCCGGGACATCGGGACCATCGTGCGTACCGCACAGCGTGAGGTCGAGGTCATAGAGGCCCAGTGAGCGCATGCGTCTCGGCAGGACGGCTGTGACCGGCGCCGTACGGGCCGACGGACCAGGCCGCTGCCGCGCCTGCCGTGCCCCGGCCGAGGCGCGATGAGCCGGCTGAACGGGCCGCACACCGACCAACACCAAACCCCATCAGCGGCCGAGGCCGTAGCCTGAAAGGACCGGAGGCGCCCATGACGCGTGCACCTCGCGATGACTCGCGCTCCCCTGCCACCGATGAGAGCCCGCAGCCTCTCCGCACCATTCGTGACATCCGTGAGGCGTTGCCGGAGCACCAGCGACGCCACTTTGATACCGAGCTGGCAGAGACGGACATCGACGCTCTTCCCGAAATGATCCACCGATGGATCACCTTGGGCTTTGACGGGTTCACGGAATTCCTCCTGTCGACGCCGTTCGAAGGCCTGGAGTTCGGTGCCCGGTCCTACGACGACCAGGAGGCGAGCGAGTGAACGTCCTCTTCGACGCGAACGTCATCGCAGAACTCACGACCCGGCGGTACCCCAACTGTGTGCGGGCGTGTTCACGCAGAGCTACGCTGGCACGAGCCAGGACACGAGGGGAGGGCACACCATGACCGCTCAGATGGAGAGCCCAGTGCAGACCGAAGAGATGCGGCGCTTCGAGGATCTGGATGCGGCGTTCCCGGACTATCACGCCGAAATGATCGATGGAGAGGTCTACCTCAGCACCGTGGTAACCAGCGCTCACGGAAACATGGTTCTCACCATTGCTTCCCAGCTCTTGGCCAAGTGGTTCGTCATGACCGAGGTCGACACCGTCTACGACGGGTGGCACGGCAAGACACTCCTGCGGCCCGATGTCTCCGTTGCGGACCCTTCTTACCGCGGCACCCAGCTGAAGCAGTTCCCCGCCGACGAAGTCGTCCTCACCGTCGAGGTCGTCTCCGAATCCAACCCCGAGAACGACACCGACAAGAAGGTGAAGAAGTACGCCCGGGCAGGAATCCCGTACTACCTCATCGTCAACCCGATAGAGGGCAAGTGCCTGCTCTACTCGGTACCCGAAGGGGGGCACTACCGCGCGTCGCTGGAGACCGACTTCGGCAAACCGGTGCCGATCGGCGAGCCGTTTAACCTCAACCTCGACACCACGGCGCTCTACACCTACTGAGCGGCCGTCTGCGCCCCCGCCGTCGCCCGCCGCTCCGTCGTCGCGATCGTCGCCGAGCCGACCACCCGGGTGCCGTCGTAGAGAACGATCGCCTGGCCGGGGGCCACTCCGCGGACCGGCTCGGTGAACGTGACCTGGAGCTCCGTGCCGTCGATCAGCTCGGCCGTGACCTCGGTCTCGCCGCCGTGGGCGCGCAGCTGCGCCGTGTACGTGGCGGGGCCGGCGGCCGGGGGGCGGCCGCACCAGCGGGGGCGGATGGCGGTGAGGGCCGTGACGTCGAGGGCCTCGGCGGGGCCGACGGTGACGGTGTTGTCCACCGGGGAGATGTCGAGGACGTAGCGCGGCTTGCCGTCGGGGGCGGGGTGGCCGATGCGCAGGCCCTTGCGCTGGCCGATGGTGAAGCCGTACGCGCCCTCGTGGGTGCCGAGGCGGTTGCCGGACTCGTCGACGATGTCACCCGTCGCCGCGCCGAGCCGCTTGGCGAGGAAGCCCTGGGTGTCGCCGTCGGCGATGAAGCAGATGTCGTGGCTGTCGGGCTTCTTCGCCACGAACAGGCCGCGGCGGGCCGCCTCCTCGCGGATCTCGGCCTTGGTGGTGAGGGTGTCGCCCAGCGGGAACATCGCGTGCGCCAGCTGGCGGTCGTCGAGGACGCCGAGGACGTAGGACTGGTCCTTGGCCATGTCCGAGGCGCGGTGCAGCTCGCGGCTGCCGTCCTCGTTCAGCACCACCGTCGCGTAGTGGCCGGTGCACACCGCGTCGAAGCCGAGGGCGAGGGCCTTGTCCAGGAGGGCGGCGAACTTGATCTTCTCGTTGCAGCGCAGACACGGGTTCGGGGTGCGCCCGGCCTCGTACTCGGCGATGAAGTCGTCGACGACGTCCGCGCGGAAGCGCTCGGCGAGGTCCCAGACGTAGAAGGGGATACCGATGACGTCGGCGGCGCGGCGGGCGTCGTGCGAGTCCTCGATCGTGCAGCAGCCGCGGGCACCCGTACGGAACGACTTCGGGTTCTCGGAGAGCGCGAGATGCACGCCGGTCACATCATGGCCGGCCTCGGCGGCGCGGGCCGCGGCGACGGCGGAGTCGACACCGCCGGACATGGCGGCGAGTACGCGGAGGCGGCGGGGGGCGTCATCAGTCATAGCCCGTCCAGGGTAGACGGAACCGCCGACAGTGCGGAAAGCGTTATGCAGCGCATGGGGCACAGGGCTGGGGACACGGGCGGCGAGAGCAGCGGCGAAGGCAGAGGTGAGGGCAGCGGGGAGAGCGGCCCGCCCGGGGTCACACGGCGGCGGGCGCTGTGGATCGGGGGCGGCGGGGCGCTGGCCGCCGGGGCGGTGGCGTTCGCGGCGCGGGACGAGCTGCGGCACTGGTGGTGGCAGCTGCCGGGCAACGACAAGCCGCGCACGCCGGGCGCGGTCGACCACCGGGGCGCGCGGTGGGTGGCGGCGTCCGACGAGAACTACCGGCGGGCGGACCGGCCGGCGGACTACGACATCGACCGCGTGGTCGTCCATGTCGTCCAGGGCAGCTTCGCGACCGCGCTGAAGGTGTTCCGGGACCCGGATCACGAGGCCGCCGCGCACTACGTCGTGGGCCGGGACGGACGGCTCGCCCAGATGGTGCGGGAGCTCGATGTGGCCTTCCACGCCGGTGACCGCGGGTACAACGAGCGGAGCATCGGCATCGAGCACGAGGGGTTCGTGGACCGGCCGGAGTCGTTCACCGCCGCCATGTACGCGTCGTCGGCGCGGCTGACCGCGGGGATCTGCCGCCGCTACGGGTTCCCGGCCGACCGGGAGCACATCGTGGGCCATGTGGAGGTGCCGGGCACGGATCACACCGACCCGGGGCCGCACTGGGACTGGGCCCGGTATCTGGAGCTCGTCCGCACGGAGCTGCGCAAGGGCCGGGCGGAGGCCCGCAAGGACGACAAGGACTAGAAGGACTAGCTAGTCGCGCTTGAGGGTCTTGCGGATCCAGTCCGCGTAGGCGGGCACGTGGCTGTAGAGGCCCGGTCCGGCGGAGCACGCGACCCCAGGGGCCCCGGGGCCCGAGGTGGCTCCGATCAGCTCCCACCGCCCGTGCAAGCCCTTCTGGAGCTGCGGTCCGCCGGAGTCCCCGGAACACGCCATGGCCTTGGGCACGCGGCTGATCGTGCACAAACGGGTCCGGTCCGCGTAGCCGGGTGCGCACTCGGCGTCGGCGCCCCTGCGCGTGTTGAGCTCCTGCAACCGCTCCGCGAACCTCAGCTCGGTGTCGACGGTGGTGCCGAAACCCAGGATCAGGGTCGGGGTGCCCGGCCGCCCGCCCCGCTCCGCGATACGGACGGGCTTCTCGGCGACCGGGCGGTCGAGGCGGACCAGCGCGATGTCGGCCTTGTTCGCGGACTTCCCGTCGCCGTTCACATAGCCGGGGTGGACGACGGTCCGCTCGATGGCCCGGACGGTGCCCCCGGACTTCCGGTGCCGGCTGCCGATCCGGACGATGCCGTCCAGCTCGAGGCCGTCGCCCTGCACGCAGTGGGCCGCCGTCAGCACCCACTGCGGATCGATCAGCGACGCCCCGCAGGTACCGTCGTACAGCCCCTGATCCGGAGCCGACTCCGGGATCGTTGCCATCAACGGGTAACGCTCGGCGGAATCGGTCCCGTTGACGATCGCTCCGGCGCTGCCGGTCATCAGAGTGGCGCACGCCGCAACGGCGAGAGCGCCGGCGGCCGTGGTGCGCGCCGCGCGGCGACGCGCCGACTTCACGCTGGACACGGAGAGTTCCTTCCCTCGGAAATCCGGACGTGTTCAGCCTGTACGTTCAAGATCCACCGGGCCATCCGGCCAGCAGGCCCGAACACGGTCCAGGTAGCCGGCCCCAGCACGGTGGTGGTAGCCCCCTCTTCGGCCCTTAGCTCAGGCCCGCGCTGCGGGCGCGTTCCACCACCGGGCCGATGGCCTGGGCCAGTGCTGCCACGTCCTCCGCGGTCGAGGTGTGCCCCAGGGAGAAGCGCAGGGTGCCGCGGGCGAGGTCCGGTGACATGCCCGTCGCCAGCAGGACATGGCTGGGCTGGGCCACACCGGCGGTGCAGGCCGAGCCCGTGGAGCAGGCGATGCCCTGGGCGTCCAGGAGGAGCAGCAGGGAGTCGCCCTCGCAGCCGGGGAAGGAGAAGTGGGCGTTGGCGGGGAGGCGGCCCGCGGGGTCCGGGTCGCCGCCGAGGACGGCGTCCGGGGCGGCGGCGCGGACGGCCTTGACCAGGTCGTCGCGCAGTGCGCCGATGTCGCGGGCGAAGTCCGCGCGGTGCGCGGCGGCGTACCGGCCGGCGGCGGCGAAGGCGGCGATGGCGGGGGTGTCGAGGGTGCCGGAGCGTACCTGCCGCTCCTGGCCGCCGCCGTGGAGCACCGGCACCGGGGCGTACGCACGGCCCAGCAGCAGGGCGCCGATGCCGTACGGGCCGCCGATCTTGTGGCCGGAAACCGTCATCGCGGCGAGCCCGGAGGCGGCGAAGTCGACCTCCAGCTGACCGAACGCCTGCACCGCGTCGGCGTGCAGCGGGACCTCGAACTCCCTGGCCACCGCGGCGAGTTCGGCGACCGGCTGGATGGTGCCGATCTCGTTGTTGGCCCACATGACGGTGGCCAGCGCGACATCGGCGGGGTTGCGGGCGATGGCCTCGCGCAGCGCGTCGGCGTGCACCCGCCCGTAGGTGTCGACCGGCAGCCACTCGACGCGGGCGCCCTCGTGCTCGGCGAGCCACTCCACGGCGTCCAGGACGGCGTGGTGCTCGACGGGGCTGGCGAGCACGCGGGTACGGGCCGGATCGGCCGCCCTGCGCGACCAGTAAAGGCCCTTGACCGCGAGGTTGTCGGCCTCGGTGCCGCCCGCGGTGAAGACGATCTCGCTGGGACGCGCGCCGAGCGAGTCGGCGAGGGATTCCCGCGCCTCCTCGACGGTGCGCCGGGCCCGCCGGCCGTCGGCGTGCAGCGAGGACGCGTTGCCGGTGACGGTCAGCTGGGCGGTCATCGCCTGCACCGCCTCCGGGAGCATCGGGGTGGTGGCGGCGTGGTCGAGGTAAACCATGGTGCGCACGATTCTACGAGCTGGCGCGGCGGGCTCCGGGGGCGCATACGCGGCGCGCGGAAGCGCCGCACGCCGGGGCACTTCCCGCGGGCCCGTTCACCCCTGGCACCCCTGAGGACCTGGACACCGCATGTAAGGAGTCACTACGCTTACGGTCATGACAGATTGGCTGCTGGATCGCACGTTCCGCGCGGCGAGCGGCGACGAGGTGCGGTGGGCCGCCCTCGGGGAGGACGGCGCGCCGCCGGTCGTCCTGCTGCACGGGACGCCGTTCTCGTCGTACGTCTGGCGGGGAGTCGCCCGCGCCCTCGCCGCCCGGCACCGGGTGTTCGTCTGGGACATGCCGGGCTACGGCGCCTCCGGGATGCGGGACGGGCAGGACGTCTCGCTCGGCGCGCAGGCCGGGGTGTTCGTGGAGCTGCTGGAGCACTGGGGCCTGGCCGAGGGGCGGTCGCAGCCGGCCGTGGTCGCGCACGACTTCGGCGGCTGCGTCGCCCTGCGGGCGCATCTGCTGCACGGCGCGCGGTACGCGCGGCTGGCACTGGTCGACCCGGTGGCGCTGGCCCCCTGGGGCTCGCCCGCATACCGGTTGCTGGGCGGTCACCACGAGGTCTTCGGGCAGCTGCCGACCGCGCTCCACCGGGCGCTGGTGCGCGAGTACGTCTCCTCCGCGAGCCGTCCGGGCCTGCCGCCCGCCGTCCTCGACCGACTGGTCGAGCCCTGGTGCACCGACGAGGGACAGCCGGCGTTCTACCGGCAGATCCGGCAGAACGACCAGCGCTTCACCGACGAGATCCAGGGGCGCTACGGAGAGATCGAGCTGCCGACGCTGGTCTGCTGGGGTGCGCAGGACGACTGGATCCCGGTGGCGAAGGGCCACGAGCTGGCGTCCCGTATACCCGGCGCGCAGCTTCGGGTCATCGAGGGCGCGGGGCATCTGGTGCAGGAGGACGCGCCCGCGGAACTCGCCGCGGCGCTGACGGAGTTCCTGCGGCCGTAGGGGCCGTCCTGCGGATCGGGGTCGGATCCGGGTCGGATCGGGGTCGGATCGGGGTCGAATCCGGGTCGGACGCCGTACCGATCGGACAGGTCGCCGGACACAGCCGACGGGGGCACCCGGACGTCTGCGTCCGGGTGCCCCCGTCAGGGATGCGACGGCTTCAAGGGCCGTCCAGCGGGAGCCTGGGAGCCCGCTCCGTTCAGCCGCGCGGCTGTCCGGAGGTCTCCAGCTGCTTCTCCTGGGTCGTGCCCTTCACCGCGATCTGCGGGTTGCGGGCCTTCAGGACGAACCAGCCGACCGCCAGGCACACGGCCCAGCCCGCACCCACGTACAGCGACACGCGGCTGTCGGGGTCGAGGGCGATCAGGCCGGTCACCAGGAGCAGGAACGCCACCGCTATCCAGCTGCAGACCGTGCCGCCCGGCGCCGGGAAGGGCGAGGCGGGCAGCCGGCCGGCGACGACCGCGCGGCGGTAGAGGATGTGGCTGACGAGGATCATCAGCCAGGTCCAGATGCCGGCCGCGGTGGCCACCGAGGTGACGTAGCCGAACGCCTTCTCCGGAACGACGTAGTTGAGCACCACGCCGATGCCCATGAGGACGGCGGAGAGGGTGATGCCGATGGCCGGGGTCTTGGTGGAGCTCAGCTTGCCGAGCACCTTCGGGGCCTCGGCGTTGGCGGCGAGGTCGCGGAGCATCCGCCCGGTGGAGTACATGCCGGAGTTGCAGGACGACAGGGCGGCGGTCAGGACGACGAAGTTGACGATCGCCGCACCGGCCGGGATGCCTATCTTCGCGAAGGCGGCCACGAACGGGCTGACGCCCGGCTGGAACTCCGTCCACTTGACGACCATCAGGATCACGCTCAGCGCACCGACGTAGAAGACGATGATGCGCCACGGCAGCGTGTTGATGGCCTTGGGCAGGGTCTTCTCCGGGTTCTCCGACTCACCCGCGGTGACACCGACCAGCTCGACGGCCAGGTAGGCGAACATGACGCCCTGGAGGGTCATGAGGCTGGAGCCGACGCCCATGGGGAAGATCCCGTCGTGGGCCCAGATGTTGGAGACCGCCGCGGCGTCTCCCGCCTGGCTGAAGCCGAAGGTGACGACGCCGAGACCGATCACGATCATGCCGATGAGCGCGGTGACCTTGACCATCGAGAACCAGAACTCGATCTCACCGAAGATCTTCACCGAGATCAGGTTCGCCACGTACAGCACGACCAGGAAGACCAGTGCGGTGACCCATTGCGGGATCTGTGGGAACCAGAAATGCACGTAGATCGCGGCGGCCGTCAGTTCGGCCATGCCCGTGACGACCCACATGAGCCAGTACGTCCAGCCCGTGACGAATCCGAAGAACGGGCCGAGGAACTCGCGGGCGTACTCCGCGAAGGAACCCGAAACCGGGCGGTACAGGAGCAGCTCACCGAGCGCCCGCATGATGAAGAAGACAATCACGCCGGCGAGGGCGTACATCAGGATGAGGCTGGGCCCGGCCTTCGCGATGTTCGCGCCCGCGCCCAGGAAGAGGCCGACGCCGATGGCGCCGCCGATGGCGATCATCTGGACTTGACGGCTGCCGAGACCCCGCTCGTAGCCCTCTTCCGGTGTGCTGCCCGAGGCCTCGTTGCCTTCGCCGAGGTTCGTGCCGACCTGCGTTGAGGTCATGTGTGGTGCGCCTTCCGCTCCATGCCGACCCGCGCCCTTGCTTGGCGTCGGATCGGGTCTCGATCCCCCCGGATACTGATGGAGTTGCATGCCGGCGATCGGCCGACTCAAGCGCCCCCTACGCGGACATGGGTGACGCCCGGCAGGTGGTCGTGAAGATTTACCACGGTCGAATTCCAGCCAGCGTGACGCCCGTCACAGAGCAAATGCGACAAACCGTAAACTCCCAGGTGAATCGCCAGCCGGTGTGACCGAATCGATATCCGGTGCGAGCAACCCGTTCAGCGAACAGTGATCCACAACTGATACCCCGCACCCGTTAGCGATGGGGTTTTGCGGTCATACCGAGGCGCAGAATCGACTATTGCGCACAAAAGGCGACACAGTGCGAGGGGTGGAGCGGGGCTGCGGCCTCCGGCTGGGAGGAGAGCGCGCGGCCCCGGTGGCTGAATCTGTACTTCTGGAAGTCGGCGGCGGGCGGGGCCGCGCCGGCGGCCGTGGCCTATGCGGGGAGGCGGCCGCTGAGCGTGTGGACGGTGTGGGCCGCTTCGAGGGTGTCGGGGTCGCGGGTCGACTCCGACAGGGCCTCGGGGGAGGCCGCCTCCGCCAGGGACGTGCGCAGGCGGGCGAAGTCGACCCGCGGGGGGCGGCCCGTACGCACGAACTCGTCCGTGTGGCGGGTGAGTTCGGACTCCAGGGACGCGAGGGTGGCAAGGATCGGGCCCTGGGCGGCGGCCTTGGCCCGTAGCCGGTCGCCAAGGACGCCGACGGCCGCCGTCAGGTCGCGCAGGACCGTGCCGAGGGTCGCGAGGTCCGTGGTGCGCGACGCCCCGGGTCTGCGCGTGCCGCCCGCCGACGGAGCCGGCTTGTCCCGTAGCAGCGCTCGTACGCCGTCGGCCTCCGGGGCGCCGAAGGCCTCGTAGACGCCGAGCGCGTCGCGCCAGTGCGCCTGGGCGCCCTGTTTGCGGCCGAGGGCGGTCTCGGCATGCCCCAGCGCGGTCAGCGCATCGGCCCGCCACCGCTCGCCGCCGGGCACCAGCAGCCGCTTCGCGGCGTCCTGACCTGCGGCTGCCGCCTCGTTGGGCCGGATCAGCGCGGCCGTCTCCTCGGCCATCCGGCAGCGGGTGCGGCCCGCCCAGATGCGCTGGTGGTCCTCCTCGAAGAGTGGCAGCGCCTGGAACAGCGTGCGCAGCGCCTCGGTGTGCCGGCCGGCCGACGACAGCGCCTCGGACAGCGCGTACAGGCCGTGTGCCAGGCGTGGGGAGCCGTCGCCGCCGCGGCGGTGGATCTCCACGCTGCGCTCGGCGAACAGCAGCGCGTCCTGGCTGTTGCCCACCGCGGCCCACAGCCGCGCCAGGGCGGCGAGCGCGACGGCCTCGCCCGCCTCGTCCTTGCGGTCGCGGCACTGCACACAGGCCGTGGTGAGATACCGCCCCGCTTCGTCGTGCCGCCCCTGGTGGAGGGCGATGACACCGCGGAGGTACGGGGCACGGGCGCGGGTGAGGGCATCGCCGGAGCGGTCCGCCAGGCTTTCCGCGCGCCGCGCCTGGGGCTCGGCCTCGGCGACCTTGCCCAGGACGAGGTAGGCCTCGGCGAGCGCGGCCCGCGCCCGGGCCTCCGCCTGCCCGTCGCCCGTGGCGGCCGCCCGCGCGGCCACCGTCCGCCCGGCCGTCTCGAACGCGGCGGAGCGCGCCCCGCAGTCCGCCGTCACCTGCGCCAGCAGGAGAAGGTCGGCGGCGGGCCGCAGGAGGGCCGGGGCGATCGTCGCCACCTGGCGGACGAGCGCGAGGAGGTGCGGCGTCTCGTCGGCCCAGGCGGCCAGCTCCCCGGCGGCGTCCCGCGCCTTCGGGAGGGACGGCGAGGCGGCGCGGGTGAGGCGGCTCAGCCACCGCTCGCCCGGATACCGGGCCTCGTGCAGCCGGCGGCCGAGGGCCAGATACAGGTCCAGCAGCCGGGACAGCGCCTTGTCGCGCTGCTCTCTGGGCAGCTCGCGGTGGGCGATCCCCTCGGCGAAGGCCCGGAGCCGGCCGACGTGACGGTAGCGGCCGCCGGAGGTCTTCTCCAGCGCGCCGATCGCCGTCAGCTCGGACAGCTGCGCCCGGGTCCGCTCCGGTGTCGTGGCCAGCAGCGCGGCGACGGCCGGCAGCGTCAGCCCGTCGCCGGACGGTACGGCCAGCAGCACCAGGGCGCGCCGCGCGGGCGGGCTGAGCTGGGCGTCGAGCCACTGGAGCAGCAGATGCTCGGGCAGCGCGGCGTGGGCCTCGGTCGCCGGCAGCCCGGCCAGCGCGAGGTCGCCGGTGAGCCCGTCGAGCCGCGGGCGGTGCCGGCCGGTGATCAGGACGGCGCCGGCCCAAGGGGACGGCTCCCGCAGGAGGGCGGCGAGCGCCTCGTCGTCGTCGCAGACGTCGTCCAGGACGAGCAGCACCCGTCGCTGGGCCAGCAGCGCGCGGCAGTGCGCCCAGCGCTCCGGGCCGGCCTCCCCCATGTCGATGAAGAGCGGCCCGTCGGGGAAGTGCCCGGCGACCTCGTGCGCGACCCGCAGCGCCAGCGCCGTCTTGCCCGCACCGGGCGGGCCGTGGACGGCCCAGCAGGGCTTGTCGGCGTCGGGGCGCCGCAGCGCCGCCGCCAGCTCGGCGATCTCCTGCGTACGGCCGAAGAAGTGCTCGGGGACGGGCGGCAGGGCGGCGGGGCCGTCCTCGGCCAGGGGGTGGTAGCGCCCGGCCAGGAGGTCGGCGCGCCAGCGTGCCAGGCGCTCGCGGGGCGCCTGGGCGAAGGGTTCCGGGAGGCCGGCGAGCGGCTCGCCCTCCCACAGGGCCAGTGCGGCATCGCACAGGCGGCGCGCCTCGGCCGGATCCGTGGCCTCGCGGGCGTGGGCCACCAGCCGCTCGGCCAGATGCAGATCGAGGTCGAGGACGGCTGCCCGGCCGTCGGGGCGGCGCAGCCCGTATCCCTCGTCCGCGTCGCCGGCCACGAGGTCCCAGTCGAGCTGCCGGCCCAGCCGGGTGGCGTAGACGTCCAGCAGCTCACGGGCCTCCCGTGGCGGCGCGGCGCCCCAGATGTCGCCGACCAGTTCGTCCGCCGTGGCCGCGTGGCCCGGCCGGAGCAGCAGGCAGGCCAGCAGCGCCCGGACCTCCGGGCCGGCCAGGGAGACCTCCGTCTCGCCCCGCCAGGCCCGCACCGGGCCGAGCACCCCGAAGCGCAGCGGCGGGCCGGCCACCGGGCGGCGCGGCCGGGGCGGCGGTAGCTCCGCGGTGACCGCCGGGTGCTCCGGCACCGCCCCGCCCATCCGCTCCAGTACCGGACTGGCGAGTACGGCGAAGGCCCGGGCCGACGCCTGCAGCCGCAGCTCGCCGTCCTCGTCGCCCATCAGGACCGGGAAGTCCGGCAGCCGCCCCAGATACGGCTCCAGGGACCGGCCGACCGCCTCGACGACCTCCACGGCCTGTTCGGTGCCGAGCCCGCTGAACAGCAGCTCCCGCACTCCGGGGCGGAAGTCGTAGACGGGCTGGACGAGTTGGCCCGGTGGGGCGCCCAGGGCGCGGTCCAGGGTCTGCGCGGCGGCGGTCTCCCGCACCTCGTCGGTGCGCTCCAGCAGGCCGCCGAGCAGGATCTCCGCGACATGGGTGGGGCCCGCGTCGCGCATCGTGGCGGCGCGGACCAGTTGCATCAGCGGGGTGGTCAGCGGGCGGACCGCGGAGAGGCGGACGGCGAGGCGGTAGGCCTCGGGGGAGAACGCGCCGCGGAAGCGGGCGAGCAACTCCTCGGCGGTGCCGTGCGGTTCGAGCGGTGCGGCCGGCGAGGGCGCCTCGGCGAGCAGCGCCGTTTCGATCAGATGCGGCACCCCGGGGCGGGTGAGCAGCCCGGCCCACTGCTCCAGCGCGGAGGCGGTCGGATGCAGGACGGGCAGCGCGAGGAAGCCCTCGGCTTCCGGGTCGGGCTCGCCGCTCAGCGCGTCGCAGACGGTCAGCCGCCCTACGGGCTCGAACTCGCCCGGCGCGGTGAGGAGTCGGGGCCGGGCGTCCAGGGCGGTGCCGCGCCACAGCCGGCGGGGCAGCGGGTTGAGGACGGCCACCGGGCCGCCGCGGCTCCATGCGGCCAGGGCGCGGACGGCCCGCGGGCCGCGCCATCCGGGGTTCGTCCCGTCGGTGAGCAGGAAGGTCACCGACGCGCCCGCGGCCTGCCGGCGCGGCAGGGGGCCGCCGGGGTCCCGGGGGTCGACCGGGTGGACCTGGACGGAGCGGAAGGCGGTACTCCGGGCGAGCAGCGCACGCAGTTCGGTGGCGAGCGAGCCCCATACCTGCATGGACGGCGAGCAGTCCACCAGCAGCACCGCCGACCAGCGCCGCTCCTGTTCCGGCCGGGCGACGACATCCAGGAAGCCGGTCTCGGCGGCGAGGCGGACGGTGGCCTCGATGTCGGTGACGGTGCGGTGCGGGTGGTCCCGGAAGCGGCGCAGCGGGCGCAGTGCCCGGCCCAGTTGCTGGGCGTCGGGCAGGGCGCGCTGGCCGGGGACCCGGGCGGGGCGCGCGCGGTCCGCGCCCTGGGAGCCGCCCTGGCTCCCCATGGCGTACAGGGCGCGGCGGGGCGGGCCGGCGGGGGCCGAAGGCCCGGCGGGCTCGGGGGCGTCGGCGGGCGCGGCGGGATCGTCGGGGTGAGCGGGGTCGGCGGGGTGGAGCGGGTCGGCGTGCTCCGGGTGGGTGGCGGTCCCGGCGCGCTCCTCAGGGGCGACGGGCTGGGCGGCGGCCTCACCGGGGTGTGCCGGCTCGGCGCGCTCCCCCTCGCCCGGCGTCGCCGCCTCCCCCGGCGCCCCCGGCTCCTCCGCCGGACGGGGCGCCGCTCCGCTCTCCATCACCCGTGCCAGCCACAGCACATCGAGGAGTTCGGTGGCCCCCAGGTCGTAGCCGGCGGCCGACATCGCCTGTCGCAAGGGGTCGATCATGGCGACATGGGCTCGTCGAGGCGGTGCAGGACGGCGGCGAGGAGCTCCTCCTTGGTGAGGTCGGCGCCGCTGATCCGCAGATGGACGGCGGCCAGCAGCTGGTCGGTGGCCAGGGTCTGGGTCTTGGCGCGCTGGTGGAAGACCTCGATGAGGTCCTCGGCGGCGGCCACCGCCTCCTCGCCCAGATTGTGCTCGATGATCTTCCGCAGCCGGTCGCCGGTCGGCTCCGGCAGGTCCAGGCGTACGCAGCGGCGCATGAACGCGGGCGGGAAGTCGCGTTCGCCGTTGCTGGTCATGATGACGATCGGGAAGTGGCCGCAGCGCACCACTCCGCGGTGGACCGTGACCCGCTCGCGGCTTCCGCTCAGCAGGACCTGCACCTCCTGCTGGTGCTCGGGCAGCCGGGCCAGCTCCGGGATCTCGAACTCGCCCTCCTCCAGGACGACGAGCAGGTCGTTGGGCAGGTCGATGTCGGCCTTGTCGAGCTCGTCGACGAGCAGCACCCGGGGACGGTCGGCGGCCAGTGCGCTGCCCAGCGGGCCCAGGCGCAGGTACTGGCCGATGTCGCCGGCCGCGGTGGCGTGCCGGGCCCTGGGGCGGCGGCCGGAGCCGCGGGGCGCCTCGCGCTCGCGGCGCAGCGAGGCCTCGCGCAGCCGGCCCACGGCGTCGTAGCGGTAGAGGGCGTCCTGGAGCGTGGAGCGGCTGTTGACCGACCAGCGCAGTACGTCGCCGAGGCCCAGCTCGTCGGCGACGGCGCGGGCCAGCGAGCTCTTGCCGGCGCCGGGCCGGCCGGTGACCAGCAGCGGGCGGTGCAGATGCAGGGCGGCGTTGACGACGGAGATCTCGTTGCGCTCCAGGAGGTAGGGCGCCTGGGCCGCCGTGCCCCGGGTGGCCGGAAAGCGACGCCACGGTGGCGGGGCGGGCAGCTGGGAGGGGCCGCGGAAGACCCACCAGTCCTCCGGCTCCGGCACCAGGCCGTCGGGGGCGCCAGCTGCGCTCTGTCCGGTCACCGCGCGTTCTCCTCGTTCATGGCGTGCGTCCACGCACAGGCGTTCATGGTTGCGTCAACACCCAGGCGTCGGGGGCGAGTTGCGGGGGACGGTGGTCCGGGGCGTCGTACAGCAGGGACAGCCGCCGGCCGTGCAGGGCGGCGCTCTCGGGCTCGGCCACGGCCTTGGCCCGCTCCAGGCGCACCGCTTCGGGGACCTCGGTGTGGTCCGTGCCGTCGACCAGGGCCAGCAGGTCCTGGGCGATGTGCTCGCCGTGTTCGGCACGATGCCACAGCACGGTGTGCACACCCGCCTGGACGCACTGGCGCAGCAGCGTGCCGTGGTGGTGGGGTTCGCAGCACACGATCACCGTCCCGGCGTCGCGGTGCACCTCCAGCTGGGCGCGGGCCACTTTGCGGTCGGTGTGCCGGTGGTCGAGGACCAGGCGCTTGGCGTGCGGCAGGGCCGCGGTGCGCTGTTTCCAGCCCGCGTAGCTCTCCCGGGAGCGCTCGGTGGTGCGCACCACCACCCGGCGGGTGATGCCCGGCGCGAACGGCCCGTCCTCGTCGCTGTCGGGCGACTCCCAGGAGTCGACGTCGAGGCCGAGCCAGGCGGACGGCAGGAAGTACTCCACCAGGGCGGTCTCGGGGTCCTCCCTGACCTCGGTGCGCAGTACCCGGCGGATGTCGTCGACGACCTGCTCGCTGCCCGCCTCCGCGTCCCGGACCAGCGCGAGGCGGTGCGCCTGGCCGTCGGCGAAGGTCCAGATCTGGTACGTGAAACGGCGTCCCGTGGCGGTGGGCAGCAGCTCCACCTGGACGCGCGGCGGGGCGGCAATGGGGCGTGCGCCGGGGGGCGAGGGAGCGGCATCGGGGGTGCGCACCGGTGACCGGGTGGCCTCGACGTCGGCGCGGAACTGGCTGACCGCCGCCTCGTCCACCCCCGAGCGGGCGGCCACCCGCTCGACCCAGGCGTCCAGGTCCTCGGCCGGATAGACCTCGCCGGCCGCGCGTTCCTCGACGCTGATCCGCACCACCGCCTGCAGCAGCGGCGGCACCGGCGCGCCGGTCGTGGAGCTGAAGCCCTCCAGCGCGTCCATGGTGTCGGCGAGGCCCGCGACGGCGGGGAGTTCCGGGGCGTGCGGGAGTACCCGTTCCAGCAGGGCTCGGGGGTCCGTGCGCGTGCAGTGGGCCAGCAGGCCGGAGAGGTCGCGGCGCTGGCGGGTGGTCAGGTACTCGCCGGGGCGGACCGTATGGGCGGCGCGGCGCAGCCGTTCCCAGTCCTCGCGGGCGCCGTAGAGGCCGGGACGGGCATGGGGGTCGTACGGGGCGGCGAGGGCGGGGGGTTCGTAGTCCCGTACCAGGTCGAGGAGTTCGGGGATGCCGCGGCGGACGCCCACGGCGAGGCCGACGAGGCGTTCGAGGTCGGCCGCCGGGCCCGCGGAGGGCCTGCCGAGTCGGGCGGCGAGCCGCTGCTCGCAGGCCAGCACCGCCTCGCGGCCCTTGAGGACCCGCTCCAGGGCGGTGAGCAGCTGCTGGACGCCGCGGCGGGCGGTGGGCACCGCCGAGGGCGGCAATTCGGGGAGTTCGGCCTCGATGGCGGGGACGCTGATGGCGTACATCGTCGCCGGCGGCGACCCGGGGGCGGCGGACTCCGGGGCACGGTGCACGGCCGCGACAAGGCCGACGACGGCCTGCCGCTCACGGTCCCACAGCGGCCCGCCGCTGAACCCCTCGGTGACCTGGGCGCCGCCGAGCACGTCCAGCGCGATCCACGGCGGCGCCGAGACCCGGGGCACCGCGCGGACCGTGGGCAGCGGATTGCCGCTGGCCCATAACGCGATGGTCTCGCCCGCGTAGTTGTGCTGCAGGAACGGTGCCGGCTCGGCGCCCGGGGGCGGGGCGCCCGTCAGCTCCAGTACGGCGAGGTCGCCGTGGTAGGGCAACCGCCCGGGCCGGACGGGGTCGTTGCCGGCCGCCCTGGCCCTCGGCGGCACCCACATCTCCGGTACGACCCGGGCCGACAGGTCCGTGCCGGCCGCGACATGCGGCAGCCTGAGCGTGACCGTCTCGCTCCGGTCGGGGAGGTCCTGGGTGAAACGCTCCCTGCCCAGCGCGCTGTTGACGACATGGGCGCAGGTCAGGACGAGTTGCTCGGCGACCAGTACGCCCGCGCCGACGGCCTGCTCGCCGTGACGTACGGAGGCGAAGGACAGCTGGAGCGGGGTGTCCGGACCCACGCCCGCGATCACGGTGTCGCCCCGCCCGGTTCGCCCGGGTCCCGGCCGAGGTTCCAGGTGGCGGAGACCGTGAAGCTCGCCTCGCCGTTGCCGGAGAACACGCCCAGGCGCAGATCGGATCCGAGGGTGACGCCGAACTCCACCGTGACCTCGTCCGGGCGGTGTTCGCCACTGGCGATCGAGCGGTGGATCTGGCCGAGGACGCCGCCGAGCGGACGCAGGGCCTCCTCCAGGACCTCCCCGCCACGGGTCAGCGCGCGGCCCATCCTGCTGTCCACGCTGACCGGCTGGGCGGAGCCGAACGCGTCGGGCAGCTCCAGCTCGCCGTCGTCGTCGGCGGGGTGCACGGACCGGCCCGCGTCCGAAGGGCTCTTGGCGGCCGGCTCTTCGGCCCGCAGCCACACGACGGTCCCGTCATCCAACTTCAGTGCCACGTCCCCCATGGCGATCAGTCTGACATGGGGCGCAGGGCCACCGCGCGCACTTTTGCGTCACACTCCACCCTTCGGCACCGGGGGCCACCTGCGAAAAGGGGGTTCCATAGGGGTCGGCACGGTACATCGCGGGCAGGCGCGTCGTGCCTACTCCGCGAGCAGGACCCTGGCCAACTGGCGCGACTGCGCCACCAGTCGGTCCTCGCTGTCCCAGACCTCCGCGTCCTCCTCCAGGAAGCCGCCCGCCATGTTGCGGGTGGTGATGGCGACCCGCAGCGGGCCGGGGGCCGGGCGCCGCCGGACGTGGGTGGTCAGTTCGACGGTGGGGACCCAGCCGGAGATGCCCAGGTCGAAGGCGGTGGGCGGCAGCGCGTCGACGGTCAGCAGGAGGGAGAGCGGGTCGGGGTCGCGGCCGTCGGCGAGGCCGAACCAGGCGCGCATCTCGCCCCTGCCGGAGGGGGCGCCGACGGCCCAGCCGGCGGTCGCCGGGTCCAGGCGGATGGCGAGCCGGTCGGCGATCGCGGTGCTCCCCGGGATGGCGGGGCGTCCGCCCGGGGCACTGTCGGTGCCCAGGCAGTGCTCGTAGGGCGGAATGGCGGGCGGCTTGGCGGTCGTGCGGACGTCGTCGGGCAGCGTTCCGAGATCGCCGTAGGAGGCCAGCACCCGCAGCCGCTCGACCTCGCTGCCGTCGTCGGCGAACTGCACGAGGGTGGCGGTGCCGGTCGACATCGTGCGGCCGGTGCGGACCACCTCGGTGCGGATGACGGCGGGGCCCGGGACGGAGGCGGTCAGGTAGTGCGCGGTGACCGAGAGCGGGTCGGGGTGCGGGAGGGCGTCGCCCAGGGCGCGGCCCATGAGGGCGAGGAGGTAGCCGCCGTTGACCGCCTGGATGATCGTCCAGCCGGCGGAGAGGTGGGCGTCATAGACGCCCGGGGCGCGGCGGGCGACCGCCGTGTCGCGGTCGAACTCACTGTTGCCAAGCGTCACCAGAGCCATGGGTTGCACGCTACACCGGATAGTTACCGACCGGTAGTGTCAGTTTTGACGACCGCGCACGGAAGCGGTCCGGCCGGCCCTGCGATGATGACGCCATGCTTCACGTGCTCTACCTGGTCGGCGTCGCGGCCTTCGCGGCGAGTGGTGTGCTGGCCGCCTACCGCGCCAACATGGACCCCTTCGGCGGCCTGGTGCTCGCCTTCGCCGCGTCCATCTCCGGCGGGACGCTGCGCGACCTCATCCTCAACCGGCAGCCGCTGTACTGGACGCACGACTGGGTACTGCTGACGGTGATCATCTGTGTCGGCGTCGGCACCATGGTCTATCTGCGCTTCTGGACCCTGCCGCGCAAATCGCTGCTGGTCGTCGATGCGATCGGACTCTCCGTCGTCACGGTGATCGGCGCCCGCGCCGCCATCGAGGCGGGCGCCACCCCGCTCGCCGTGATCATCCTGGCCGTGCTGACCGGCGTCGCCGGCGAGGTCATCCGCGATGTGCTGTGCGGGGAGTTCCCCCCGCTGCTGCTGCGCGAGGACGTGTACGCGATCGCCGCGATGGCGGGCGCCTGCTGCCTCCTGCTGCTGCACCACCTCGGCGTCGGCGCCACCCCCGCCGCGGCGGTCTCGGCGGGGGTGGTCTTCGCACTCCGGATGGGCGCGGTCTACCTGGGGCTGCATCTGCCTCGGCCGCAGCAGCTGCGGCCGAGGCCGGGCCAGAAGCACACCGACTGACCCGGCCCGCAGCGCCTACTTGCCGGCCAGCGCCGGCTTCTTGCCCGTGTACAGCCAGCTGTCGAACAGATCGTCCAGCTGCTGCCCCGAGATCCGCTCGGCCAGCGTGATGAACTGCGAGATCTCCGCGTTGCCGTAGCGGTGCTGACGCGTCCAAGTGGGCAGCAGCTCGAAGAACGCCTTGTCGCCGATGCGCTCGCGCAGCATCTGCAGCGTCATCGCGCCGCGCTGGTAGACGGCGTTGTCGAACATCGTGTCCCGCTGCGGATCGCCGACCTTGATCTTCCAGAAGGGGTCGTCGGCGGGCCGGGAGCCATAGGCCTTCAGGAAGGAGTCATGGGCGCTGGTGCGGCCCTTGTGCTCCTCCCACAGCCACTGCGCGTACGTGGCGAAGCCCTCGTTCAGCCAGATGTCGGGCCAGTTCTTCACCGACACCGAGTCGCCGAACCACTGGTGGGCCAGCTCGTGGACGATGGTCGACTCGCTGCGGACCGCCGAGTAGACGGGCTTGGACTGCACCTCCAGGGAGAAGGCGGCGTCGGGCATGTCGTCGACGATGGCGCCGGTCTCCTCGAAGGGGTACGGGCCGAAGACCTTCGACCAGTAGTCGGTCGCCTCGGCCGTGACGCCGTAGACATCGACCTTGCCGGTGGGCAGGGTCGGGTCGGTGGCGACGTAGACGGGGATGCCGCCGGGGGTGGTGCCGGTGCGCACGTCGAACTTCCCGATGGTGGCGGTGGCCAGGTACGTCGCCATGGGCTTGGTCTCGCGCCAGTGGAAGTACGAGCGGTCCCCCTTGTCCCGCGAGGAGACCAGACGGCCGTTGGAGATGCCGGTCAGCCCCTTGGGGGCGTCGATACGGATGTCGTAGGTGGCCTTGTCGCCGGGGTGGTCGCTGGAGGGGAACCACGTCGAGGCGGCGTTCGGCTCGCAGGCGACGAAGACCCCGTCCTTGGTCTTCATCCAGCCGTAGTCGGAGCCGAACAGGATGGGGCCGTTGAGCGGCTTGGGTATGCCGCCGTAGGTCACCGTCACGGTGAACCGTTCGCCCTTGCGCAGGCGGGTGGCGGGGGTGACGGTGATCTCGTCCCCGGATCTGGTGAAGGCGGCCTTGCGCCCGTTCACCTTGATCTCGTCGACGGTGAGCTTCTGCAGGTCGAGATCGAAGGAGCGAAGGCTCTCGGTGGCCTTGGCCTTGAGGGTGGTGCGGCCGTCCAGGAGGCCGCTCTCGGGGTCGTAGCTGACGCCGAGGTCGTAGTGCAGGGCGTCGTAGCCGCCGTTGCCCAGCTTGGGGAAGTACGGGTCGCCGACGCCGGGCGCACCGGCCGAGGCACCCGGCGCGGCGGCCGACACCCCGGGCGCGGCGGCGAGGGTGGCGGCCGAGGCGACCGCGATGGCGAGGGCGAGCAGGCGGGGAGTGCGACGCACGGAACGGGAGAGTGCCATGAGCCGTCCTTTCGAACACGCGAATGAGGGAACGATCGCGCCAACTCTGCACTCTCCCGGCCGGTTTCGCCCGGGATTTTCCCAAGCCGTCAGGTGTTACTGATCACTTGACGCGCTACCGGCCGCGGCGGGCTCCGCCGCGTTCTCCGGGTGGTGGCACGCGACCTGGTGCCCCGTCCGCAGCGCGACCAGCGGCGGCTCGGTGGTGGTGCACACCTCGGTCGCCTTCCAGCAGCGGGTACGGAACCGGCAGCCGGAGGGCGGGTTGATCGGCGAGGGCACATCGCCCTTGAGCAGGATCCGGTCGCGCTGGGTGCGCCGCTTGGGGTCGGGCACCGGCACGGCGGACAGCAGCGCCTTGGTGTACGGGTGCATCGGCGTCTCGTAGAGCGCCTTGCGGTCGGCCAGCTCCACGATCTTGCCGAGGTACATCACCGCGATCCGGTCCGAGACGTGCCGGATGACCGAGAGGTCGTGGGCGATGATGACGTAGGTCAGGCCCAGTTCCTCCTGGAGGTCGTCCATGAGGTTGACGACCTGCGCCTGGATCGACACGTCCAGCGCGGAGACCGGCTCGTCGGCGACGACCAGCTTGGGCTTGAGCGCGAGCGCGCGGGCGATGCCGATGCGCTGGCGCTGACCGCCGGAGAACTCGTGCGGATAGCGGTTGTAGTGCTCCGGGCTCAGGCCCACCAGCTCCAGCAGCCGCTGCACCTCCTTCTTCACGCCGCCCTCGGGCTCGACGCCCTGGAGGCGGAAGGGGGTGGAGACGATCCCGCCGATGGTGTGGCGGGGGTTCAGCGATCCGTACGGGTCCTGGAAGATCATCTGCACGTCGCGGCGCATCGGGCGCAGCCTGCCCGATGACAGATGGGTGATGTCCGTGCCCTGGAACTCGATCGAGCCGCCGGTCGGCTCGTCGAGCCGGGTGATCAGCCGGCCCATCGTCGACTTGCCGCAGCCGGACTCGCCGACGACGCCGAGCGTCTCGCCCGGCCGTACGTCGAAGTCGATGCCGTCGACCGCCTGCACCGCCCCGACCTGTCGCTTGAGCAGGCCCTTGGTGATCGGGAAGTGCCGCACCAGACCGCGGACCCGCAGCAGCGGCTCGGGGTCGGCGGAGCGCTGCTCGGCCGCGGCCGAGGCCTTCGGGCCCTTCTGGAGCGGGATCTTGTTGTTCTGGTCGTCAGTCGTCTCGGTCACAGCTTCGGCGCAATCTCTTCGGTCCAGATACGCTCCCGCTCCTCCGGCGCCATGTGGCAGGCGGAGAAGTGCCCGCCGCCGGCCTCGCGCAGTTCGGGGCGGACCGTACGGGTGAGGTTGTCCTTGGGCACATCCGCGTACGGGCAGCGGGGGTGGAAGGCACAGCCGGACGGGACGTTGATCAGGCTGGGCGGGGAGCCCTTGACCGGGATCAGCCGCTCGGTCTGGTCGCGGTCGATGCGCGGCATGGAGCCGAGCAGGCCCCAGGTGTAGGGGTGCTGCGGCGCGTAGAAGACCTTCTCGGCCGGGCCGCGCTCGATGCACCGGCCGCCGTACATCACCAGCAGATCGTCGGCGAGCTCGGCGACCACCCCGAGGTCGTGGGTGATGATGATGACCGCCGAGCCGAACTCCTTCTGCAGATCGCGGATCAGGTCCAGGATCTGCGCCTGGACGGTGACGTCCAGGGCGGTGGTCGGCTCGTCCGCGATCAGCAGCTCGGGGTTGTTGACCAGCGCCATCGCGATCATGGCGCGCTGGCGCATACCGCCGGAGAACTGGTGCGGATGATCGTCCACGCGCTTGTCGGGCTGCGGGATGCCGACCCGGTCGAGCATCTCGATCGCCCGCTTGCGCGCGGTCTTCTTGTCGACGTCGTTGTGGACCCGGTAGGCCTCCATGATCTGCTTGCCGACCGAGTAGAAGGGGTGCAGCGCGGACAGCGGATCCTGGAAGATCATCGCCATCTCGCGGCCGCGCAGCCGGCGCACCTCGTCGGGGTCGGCGGAGACCAGCTCCTTGCCGTCCAGCCAGATCTCGCCGGACATCCGCACCCGGCTGCGCTGCTGGCGCGAGGCCCGGTGCAGGCCCATCACGGCGAGCGAGGTCACCGACTTGCCGGAGCCGGACTCGCCGACGATGCCGAGCGTCCTGCCCTTCTCCAGGCTGAAGGTCAGCCCGTCGACGGACTTCACCAGGCCGTCGTCGGTGGGGAAGTGGACCTTGAGGTCCCGCACCTGGAGGAAGGCCGCCGGCCGCTCTCCCGGCTCGGTGGCGGCCGCGGCCGGCTCGGCCGCGGCGCTCTGGGACTTCTCTACGGTCTTGTCCTCGGAGGAGTCGGTCACGAGAGCCTCACCCGCGGGTCGACGGCGGCGTACAGAACGTCCACCACCAGATTGCATATGACGATGAAGAACGCGGCGAGCAGGGTGACGCCGAGGATGTTCGGCAGGTCGTTGGCGTTGATCGCCTCGACCGCGAAGGCGCCGACGCCCTTGAGCGAGAAGACCTGTTCGGTGATGAGCGCACCACCGAGCAGCAGGCCCAGGTCCATGCCGAAGACCGTGATGATCGGGGTGAGCGCGGCCCGCAGACCGTGCCGCACCACCACCTTGCGCTCGCGCAGGCCCTTGGCGCGGGCCGTACGGATGTAGTCCTCGCTCAGCGTCTCCAGCATGCCGGCCCGGGTGAGCCGGGCGTAGAGCGCGGAGTAGAGGAAGGCCAGGGTGACCCAGGGCAGGACCAGGGTCCGGGCCCACAGGAACGGGTCCTCCAGCAGCGGTACGTAGTCGCTGCGTTCGAAGATCGGCCACTGGTAGGTGAACAGGGCCAGCGCCAGCGCGCCGGTGAAGAACATCGGGAGGGAGACGCCGGCCAGCGCGACGCCCATCGCCATCCGGTCGAAGATCGAGCCGGGGCGCAGCGCGGAGAGCACGCCGGTGGCGACACCGGAGACGACCCACAGCACGGCCGCGCCGGCGGCCAGCGAGAGGGTCACCGGGAGCCGGGACTGGATCTCCGGCCACACCTCGATGTGGGTCTTGAAGGAGTAGCCGAAGCACGGCACATGGCACTTGGCCGCTTCCGGACCGAACTTGTAGTCGACGCCGACGAAGATGCCCTTGAGGAAGTCCCAGTACTGCTCGTACACGGGCTTGTCCAGGCCGAGGTTCTTCTTGACCGCGGCGATGTCCGCGGGCGTGGGGGCCTTTCCGATGTACTGCTGGGCAAGCTGGTCGGTGCTCTGCCCGGCCAGCTTCGGCAGCAGGAAGAAGATGCCGAAAGTGACCGCGCTGACGATCAGCAGCAGGATCACTGCGCTGATCAACCTGCGGATGATGTACGAGAACACGGGGATGCGGCGTCGGCGTCGCGGGCCGGCCCAAACCGGCCCGCGGACACCAATGCCTTCACCTGCCTTCCAGGGCTGCTACTTCTTGACGCCGATGTTGAGGTAGTCGTACTGACCGCTGAAGGCCGAGGTGGACACCAGGTTGGTGGCCTTGGGCGAGCGGTACATCAGGACCTTGAAGTAGGTGAGCGGGACCAGCGCCGCCTGCTCCATCGTCTTCTTGTCGATCTCGGCGTACGCCTTCTCGCGAGCCGCCTTGTCGGTGTTGGCGATGGCGGTTTCGAGCAGCTTGTTGATCTCCGGGTCGTCCAGCTCGGACAGGTTGGTGTTACCGGACTTGCTGATCGCCTTGCCGTTGAGGATCTGCTGCAGGTAGCCGTAGCCGGTCGGGAAGTCCGAGCCCCACTGCATCATGATCAGGCCGACGTTGTTCTTCTTGTTGAACTCCGGCACACCGGCGTAGTCCGAGAAGTACTTGCTGGTCGGGTACGACTGAATCTTGGCCGTGACGCCGATCTTCTTCAGCGACTCGATGACCGAGGTGGCCGCGTCGACCTCGTCCTGGCGGTCGTTGCGGGCCAGGATCGTGGTGGTGGTCTTGCCGGCGCCGCACTTGTCCCAGTGCTTCTTGGCCTCGGTCAGGTCCAGCTTGTCGCCGTTGTACTTCTGCGGGTACAGGTCGTACTTCTGGTAGCCGTCGATGTCGGTCGGCAGGACCGTGGAGGCCAGCTCACCGCGGATCGGGCCGCCGAGCGAGGTCTGCACGGCCTTCTTGTCGATCGCGTACTCGACGGCCTTGCGGCACTCCAGGTTGTCGAACGGCTTCGCCTTGGTGTTGATCGCCGTGTAGATCAGGCGCTGACCGAGCGCGTTGTCGGTGTTGGCCTTCTCTTTGGAGTCCGTCAGGAGCTGGGCCTGCGTCTGGCCGTCCACACCGCGGCCGGCCAGGTCGACCAGGGTGTTGCCGGACTGGAGGTCCTTGTCGATGGTCGACTGGGCGACCTTCAGCTTCAGGACGATCTTGTCGGGCAGCTGCTTGCGCAGCGGGTCGTTCTTCGCGGACCACTGCGGGTTGCGCACGAGGGTGAGCTGCTTGCCCTCCTCGTAGCTCTCGAACTTGTACGAGCCGGTGGACAGCACGGACTTGGTGTAGTCCGCGCCCTTGTCCTTGGCCTTCGGGACCGGAGCGGTCTGCGGGGCGCTGACCAGGTAGTCGAACTCCGCGAACGGCTTCTTGAGGTGGAAGACGATCGTGTGGTCGTCCGGGGTCTCGATGGACTTGAGCCCTTCCTTGCTCTTGTCCTTGTAGGGCCCCTTGTAGCCGCCCTCGTTGTCCTTGAGGAACTGCTGGAAGTAGTTCGGGCCCAGCGAGAGGGTGTCGCGCGCGAAGTTGGAGCGCTCGACCGCGTACTTGACGTCCTGCGCGGTGACCGCGGAGCCGTCCTCGTACTTCACGCCCTTGCGGATCTTGTACGTCCAGGTCCGGCCGCCGTCGCTGGGCTTGCCCATCTCCTCGGCGAGGTCCGGGGCCAGCTCGTTGCCCTTCGTGCCGGGGCCCGGCTTGAAGGTGGTCAGCGGGCGCGCGTAGAGCCGGCTGAAGTTGTAGATGAAGGCGTAGTACGTGTTGCCCGGGTCGAACGACTCGGGGGCGTCGCTCATCGCGTAGTTGACCGTGCCGCCCTTCGCGTCCGAGGCGTTGACGACGCCCTTGGTGGCGGCGTTCGCCTCGGCCGAGCCGTCCGAGGAGCCCTTGCCCCCGCTGCAGCCGGCCAGCAAAAGGCCCGCACTGGTGATGGCCGCTATCGCCGCGACCGGAACTGACCTTCGCATGATGGTCCGTGTCCCCTTCGTTCGTCGAGAAACTTCACACGTCAAAACTTCACTGGCGGTGGAGATTTGTGGGCGCCGGCGCCCGGCGGGCCGTCAGCGGCTGCGCGGGTCCAGCGCGTCCCTCAGGCCGTCACCGAGCAGGTTGAACGCGAGCACGGTGACGAAGATCGCGAGGCCGGGGACGAGCATGTACTGGGGGTCGACCTCGTAGTACTTGACGGCCTGGTTGAGCATGCCGCCCCAGGACGCCTGGGGCGGCTGGATGCCGACGCCCAGGAAGCTCAGGGCCGCCTCGAAGAGGATGTTGGAGGGGATCAGCAGCGTCGAGTAGACGATGACCGGACCCACCAGGTTGGGCAGCAGCTCCCGGAAGAGGATGAACGGCCCGCGCGCACCCATGCCGCGGGCGGCGTCCACGAATTCCCGCTCGCGCAGCGACAGCGTCTGCGCGCGCACGATGCGGCCCATGTACGGCCAGTTGAAGAAGCCGATCACGAAGATCAGCACCGAGATGTGCAGCGGCAGGCCCTCCAGGCCGAAGGCGCCGCCCTGCAGCGAGGCGGAGATCGCGATGGCGAACAGCAGCAGCGGGAAGGCCAGGAAGACGTCCATCATCCGGCTGATGAAGGCGTCCACCCGTCCGCGGTAGAAGCCGGCGACCACACCCAGCACGGTGCCGATGGCGACCGACAGCAGCGTCGCGCCGAACGCCACGATCAGCGACACCCAGGAGCCCTCCAGGATCCGGGCGAGCAGATCGCGGCCGAACTTCGGGTCCACGCCGAGCGGGTGGTCCCCGCTCATCCCGCCGAAGTCCCCCTTGGGGAGCGTGGTGTTGGGGTCGATCAGCGACTGGTTGGGGGTGTTGGGGTCCAGGCCGAGCAGGGCCTGGAGGGGGCGGGAGAGCGCGGCGAGGACGACGAGCAGGATGACAACGATGGCGCCCGCCACCGCGACCTTGTCCCGCCGGAAGCGCAGCCATGCGATCTGGCCGAGCGAGCGCCCTTCGATGCGCTTGCCCTCCACGCCTTTCAGCACCGCTTCCGGCTGCGCTTCGGCAGCCGCCCCGGTGGTCTCGATCGGTGCGGTCACGGTGCCCTTGACCCCTCTCGGCCGACGGTGGCCGGCCCCTGCCCGCCGCAAAAGCGGCCTGATTCCATCACTGGTGCAATTCGGTGCAAGTGCTGCGGGCATCACGGAACTTCACTCAGCGGAAGTCGGAGATTCACGCGACGCCGTACGGGATGACGCTCGATGACGCTCGCACAAAGGGCCGAAGCCCTCGGTGTTTCCGGAGTCTTCATCCCCTTCGCGATCAGTCACCAGCCCTGACCGGGAAAGGATGCGTAACTGTGATGTGCTCCGCGGCTTTCCGTTATACGGACGCACGTTCGGGCTGAGCGGAGCGAATGTCCACGGGAGAGGACCTCAACCGTGGGGAATACGGGGCGAATTCACCCCGGAACCGACACCTCGACGACACTCTCCGTCACCAGAGGGCATCGCCGAGGGACCCCGGCCGGGCGGCCGGCGGGCGGATCAGTAAGGGCGCGGGTAGCCGTAGCCGTACGAGGGCGCGGGGGCCGGCTGACCCTGCGGCTGGACGTAGCCGTCACGGTCGAAGAAGGGCCGCGCACAGGCCCGCATCCACATCGCGACCGGGTCGTAGTCGTCGTTCATCGCGACCGTGGAGACCGGCAATCCGTCCGGAACCGCACCGATCGACTGCTGGATCATCAACCGGGCCGAATCCACCGCTTGTTGGCCGGTGTCGTACAGATCCAGCCCGACCGCCAGATACGGGGCGCCGAGCGCGGGCTGCACCCAGGCCCGGCGCAACGACCGCACGGCGGGGGTGCGGTGGGCGTTCTGGGCCAGCAGGGCGTAGAACTGCGGGATGTCGATGACCGGCTCGGAGATCCGCAGCGGGCCGGCCGGCAGCCGGTCGAGGCCGCCGGCGATACGGCGCAGATCCAGCCACGGGATGCCGACACCGCCACCGGGGGCGTGCGGGTTCAGCCACAGGCCCCAGCGGTCCGGGAAGAGCGCGCCGGCGATCTCCAGGCCGCTGACGACCTCGTGGTCGCGGTTCCAGCCGGAGGCGGCGAGTTCGGGCGCGGAGGTCACGCACGGCGCGTAGCCGAGGCCGTCGACCTCCATGTTTCCGTACTGCGCGTCGGGAGAGCCGGCCCGGCCGTGCCAGAGCAGCATCCAGACCTGGCCCGCGGCGAGCGCCTGCAGCAGCGCCTCATAGGCGTCGTAACGGCCGGGCGAGACCTGCTGGAGCAGCTGCTCCAGCGCTCCGGCCGCCGCCGGCCCCTGATGCGCACCCGCGCTCACGTGGTCCGTCCCTTCATCTCGGCAGGGCACGTGTGGGTGCGCCCGCGCGTCATCCAACCAGCTTACGAGTGGTCGCGAGAGTAGAAGGGCCGCACGCGCTCCAGCATCCAGTCGGCGACCGGGTCGCCGTGGGCGAGATCGAGCATCACCAACTGCACCGGCCAGGGCACCGGGACCGCGCCGAGCGCACGTCCCAGGGCCGCGAGGACCGCCTCGCGGGCGGTGCCGTCGTGCAGCGCGGCAGGGTCCACCGCGAGTTGAACACCGACGAACAGTGTGGGCGTGTCGCCCTCGACACTAGCCAGGGCACGCCGGGCAGTCAGGACAATTCCGGCACCGGAGAACTCCAGCCCGGCGCCGGCCAGGAAGTCCACCGGCTCCTCCTGCCAGTCCGGCTCGAAGAGCCGCACCCGCCCGCCGCTGGGCAGCCCCTCGGCCCCGTGGCGGCCCTGCCGGCACAGCTCGGCCACCGCGGGCGGCGGCAGCGGAACACCGACCATGCCGTCCGGGTTGACCGCGATCCCGATCCTCGGCGGCAGCCCGCGGGCGAACTCCCCGGCCGGGGCGACGGTGAAGGACATGTGCGAGCCGACCACCCGCAGGAACTCCTGCTCGGAGCTGTAGACCGGGACATGGGGCACCCCGCCGATCTCGACGGTGGGCAGGTCCAGTCCGCGGGCGCCCGGGCCGGCGCTCTCCGGGCCACCGCCGTTGGGCAGCGGCACCCACACCCGGCTGCGGCGCAGGACCTCGACGATCCGGCCGCCGGCGCCCGGATGCCCGACCGACGCGGCAAGCACCTCTTCGAGCTCGTTCGCCGGCCACGCCAGCTGCGGTATCCCCTGCTCCGGAAGACTCATCTGTACCCACCCGTTCGGACCATGCCCATCGCCCAACGACCCTAGACGAGAAAACCCGCAGGCGGTTCATACGGGGGCGGGGTAGGGCACGCCCGGAAGCCGCGGTCCGCTCAGCGGAAGGCGAGCGTCTTCAGTGCGCTCGCCGCCCGGCGGTCCAGCAGGACCACCGAGCTGAACCCCTTCGGCGGCCCGGCCGTCTCCGCCGCGGCGACCAGCCGGCCCACCGCCCTGCGGTGCCGCGCGAAGGCGTACCCCGACACCCCGCGCCCGCGCGCCTCCTGGCCGGACCGCGCCACCTCCGGCGGCACGTCGAGCAGCACCAGATGCAGCCCGCGCCCGCCGCGTGCCGCCGACCGGGCGACCCAACGGCGCACCCAGGCCAGCGTTCCGCAGTCGTGCACCACCACGCTGTCCCCCGACGCCAGCGCACGGCCCAGCGCGAGATAGTGCGCGGCCCGCACCAGCGGGCGGTACAGCCCGTACGGCAGCCGGCGCAGCCTGCCGCGCCCCCAGCGCTCGCGGACGTCCTGCGAATCGATGCGGTGCACCACGGGGCCGGGGCCGTCCGACGACGGCACCACCCGGTGCATCAGGGTGCTCTTGCCGCTGCCCGGCAGCCCGGAGACCACCACCAGGTCACCGGCGGCGAACCGCAGCTCGGCGGTGCCGCGGGCACGCTTCCGGCCGCGCAGGTCCCGCACCCCCGTACCGCGCCCCGGCCGGACGGCGGACCGCGCCGCGCGCCGGGCCGGGGGCGCGGCGGCAGGTGCCGCCACCGGCGCGCCCGGGGGCACGACCCCTGAAGTGGCCGCGAATGCCGCTTCCCTCTGCACCGTGATCGCCCTCCCCGTCCAGTTCCGGTCCGAGTCCGTCCCTTACCCGCAGAGTGTCAAGAAAAGGTAATGCCCATCAAGGCGATTGTCCGATCTGTCGGCGTGGCGGGCCCGCTCCTGGACGGGGCGGCGACCGGGGCTCCTCGATCCGGCGTTCCCGTGTAATGATGTGGCCGCCACGTGCACGTCTGAAGCTCATCCGTGCACCGCCAACTCCATACCGGCCGCTTGAATCCGCGCGGGAGAGTCCCCGGCCGCCACGGCGGGGCGCCGAAGGAGCAAGTCCTCCCTTGAATCTCTCAGGCCCCTATACCGCGCGGGCGAGGCAGATCTGAAAAGCGAGCCACTGCCCGGTTGCATGGGGCGGCTCCACCCAAGGTGCAAACCGGGTCCGTTCGCGGGATCCCGGTGAACCTCTCAGGTTCCGATGACAGATGGGGAGAACGTCTTGTCACCCATGCCTGGGAGCCCAGAACCATGACAGATGCCCCCCGTCGCACCGCGCTGGACGCCACCCACCGCGCGCTCGGCGCGACCATGACCGACTTCGCCGGCTGGGACATGCCGCTGCGCTACGGCAGCGAGCGCGACGAACACGTCGCCGTCCGCACCCGCGCCGGTCTCTTCGACCTCTCCCACATGGGTGAGATCACCGTCACCGGCCCGCAGGCCGCCGACCTCCTGGACTACGCGCTGGTCGGCAACATCGGCGGCGTCAAGACCGGCCGCGCCCGCTACACCATGATCTGCGAGGACGGCGGCGGCATCCTGGACGACCTGATCGTCTACCGGCTCGCCGACCAGGAGTACATGGTCGTCGCCAACGCCTCCAACGCCCAGGTGGTGCTGGATGCGCTGACCGCGCGGGCGGGCGGCTTCGACGCCGCGATCCGCGACGACCGGGACGCCTACGCACTGCTCGCGGTGCAGGGTCCGGAGTCACCGGGGATCCTCAAGGCGCTGACCGACGCCGATCTGGACGGCCTGAAGTACTACGCCGGTCTGCCCGGCACGGTCGCCGGCGTCGACGCGCTGATCGCCCGTACGGGATACACCGGTGAGGACGGCTTCGAGCTGTTCGTGCGGCCGGCGGACGCGGTGGCCCTGTGGGAGGCGCTGGCCGCGGCCGGCAAGGACGCCGGCCTGGTGCCCTGCGGTCTGTCCTGCCGCGACACGCTGCGCCTGGAGGCGGGCATGCCGCTGTACGGGCACGAGCTGACCACCGCCACCACGCCGTTCGACGCGGGCCTGGGCCGGGTCGTGAAGTTCGAGAAGACCACCAACAACGGCGACTTCGTGGGCCGCGCCGCGCTGGCGGCGGCCGCCGAGCGCGCCGAGACCGACCCGCCGCGCAAGCTGGTCGGCCTGATCGCCGAGGGCCGCCGGGTTCCGCGCGCCGGATACCCGGTCGTCGCGGCCGACGGCACGGTCATCGGCGAGGTCACCTCCGGGGCCCCCTCCCCCACCCTCGGCAAGCCGATCGCCATCGCCTACGTCGACGCGGCCTACGCCACACCGGGCACCGAGGGTGTCCGCGTGGACATCCGTGGAAGCCATGAGCCGTACGAGGTCACCGCGCTGCCCTTCTACAAGCGGCAGAAGTAGCGGTTCGCCCGCGGCATCCCCGGCAGTGGCGCGCGCCCGCGTGTCTCACTGTGCAAGACGCTCCCCCGGACTTCGCCCGGGGAGGCGCCCCCATGCACGATCACACCCTCGCGTACAGGAGAATCGAGCCATGAGCAACCCCCAGCAGCTGCGCTACAGCAAGGAGCACGAGTGGCTGACGGACGCCGTGGAGGGCGTCTCGACGGTCGGTATCACCGAGCACGCGGCCAACGCGCTCGGCGATGTGGTCTTCGTGGAGCTTCCCGCGGTCGGCTCGACGGTCACGGCGGGCGAGTCCTGCGGTGAGCTGGAGTCGACCAAGTCCGTCAGCGATCTGTACTCGCCCGTGGACGGCGAGATCGTCGAGATCAACGAGGATGTCGTCGGCGACCCCTCGCTGGTGAACTCCGCCCCGTTCGAGGGCGGTTGGCTGTTCAAGGTGAAGGTCGGCGGCGAGCCCGAGGACCTGCTCTCGGCCGACGAGTACACCGCCTTCGCCGCCGGCTGATCCCGGACCCCTCTCCCCAGGAAGACTCATGTCGCTTCTCAACAGCTCCCTGCACGAGCTCGACCCCGACGTCGCCGCCGCCGTCGACGCCGAGCTGCACCGCCAGCAGTCCACCCTCGAAATGATCGCCTCGGAGAACTTCGCCCCCGTCGCCGTCATGGAGGCCCAGGGCTCCGTCCTCACCAACAAGTACGCCGAGGGCTACCCCGGCCGCCGCTACTACGGCGGCTGCGAGCACGTCGACGTGGTCGAGCAGATCGCGATCGACCGCATCAAGGCCCTCTTCGGCGCCGAGGCCGCCAACGTCCAGCCGCACTCCGGCGCACAGGCCAACGCCGCCGCCATGTTCGCCCTCATCAAGCCGGGCGACACCATCCTGGGCCTCAACCTCGCCCACGGCGGCCACCTCACCCACGGCATGAAGATCAACTTCAGCGGCAAGCTGTACAACGTCGTGCCGTACCACGTCGACGAGAAGACCAACCTGGTCGACATGGAGGAGGTCGAGCGCCTCGCCAAGGAGCACCGCCCCAAGCTGATCGTGGCCGGCTGGTCCGCCTACCCCCGCCAGCTCGACTTCGCCGCCTTCCGCCGGATCGCCGACGAGGTCGGCGCGTACCTCATGGTCGACATGGCGCACTTCGCCGGTCTGGTGGCCGCGGGCCTGCACCCCAACCCGGTGCCGCACGCCCACGTCGTGACCACCACCACCCACAAGACCCTCGGCGGCCCCCGCGGCGGCGTCATCCTGTCCACCCAGGAGCTCGCCAAGAAGATCAACTCCGCGGTCTTCCCCGGTCAGCAGGGCGGTCCGCTGGAGCACGTCATCGCGGCGAAGGCGGTCTCCTTCAAGGTCGCCGCCTCCGAGGAGTTCAAGGAGCGCCAGCAGCGCACCCTCGAAGGCGCCAGGATCCTCGCCGAGCGCCTCGTCCAGGACGACGTCAAGCAGCACGGTGTCTCCGTCCTGTCCGGCGGCACCGACGTCCACCTCGTCCTGGTCGACCTGCGCGACTCCGAGCTCGACGGACAGCAGGCCGAGGACCGCCTCCACGAGGTCGGTATCACCGTCAACCGCAACGCGATCCCCAACGACCCCCGCCCGCCGATGGTCACCTCCGGCCTGCGCATCGGCACCCCGGCCCTGGCCACCCGCGGCTTCACGGCCGAGGACTTCCGCGAGGTCGCCGACATCATCGCCGAGGCACTCAAGCCCGCCTACGACGCCGAGGCCCTCAAGGCCCGGGTCACGGCGCTCGCGGACAAGTACCCGCTGTACCCGTCGCTGTGACGCGTCTCATGCGGTGATCCTCCGCGCCGCCGGTCACCGGCGGCGCGGAGGCCGAACGGGCCGTGGGGGGGGGGGGGGGGGGGGGGGGGGGGGGGTGTGTCTGTGCTTGTTTGTTTCTTCTTCTTTTCGGGCAAGGGGGAAAAGAGGGGGGGGTGGGGGGAGAGAGGGGTGAGAGAGGAGGGGGGAGACG